>CAYZKX010000080.1:0-9421 GCA_964479055.1 uncultured Flavobacteriaceae bacterium | reverse complement strand
TAGTAGTTATCCACATTATAATGACAGTGAAAGCTTGGAATCGCTTAAAGCACATTTAGAGCAAAATCAACCGTACCTAAAACCGATACTTCCATTGAAAGAATTGGCCTTACAATTAAATTTACCACCAAGGTATTTATCATTTATTATCAATCATTACCACCATAAGAATTATAAAGAATTCATCAATGAATATAGAATTAATACATTTTTGAATAAAGTACAATCTGATGAACTCCATACTAAAACCATATTGGGTCTTGCGTTGGAATCAGGTTTCAATTCAAAATCTACTTTCAATTACGTTTTTAAGAACATAAAAGGTAAATCCCCTAAAGAATACCTAAATAAAAGTGCCGAATAAATGTTTTTATACTTCCTAAAACATGTTTTAGGTCGATTCTTATCATATAAGAAGGGTTCTTTGTGTAAATTTTAAAAATATTATTTATGAGAGTTATTTTGATTATTTGGGTAGTAAGTTTATCTGTCCAGGTATTTGCACAAAACAGTAAAGTCACAATTGACACCAATAAAAATCTTGAATTCTTAGGCTATATTATAGAACAAGGTGACCCCATGGGAAACGACAAGAATCATCCTGTTTCTATAATTATTGATATGTATCCAGAGAATAAGAATAGTGAAGCTTTATTCAAACTATTTGATTTGGCCAGCAATATAGATTATAGCACATTGACAAATCTCATGTATTTTTTACCTGAATTACCTTTTGATAATAATTATAAAGTACCTCAAGATTTAGCGCTACGTTTAGGATTCAAATCAAAAGAAGAGGAAAACAAATTAAATGAAATTGTAAATGAATTAAATGGCTTTTATTATGAGTCCAATTTTGAAACCATCTGGAATGCTCTTGATCCTTATAGAAAAAATATCACCTCATTTTTAAAAGACAACAAGCCGGATGCAAAGGTGTTCAGTTTTATGGAAATGTTCTATCAATACCAATATGACCAGTACAGAATTGTGCCTATTATTACACTTTGGAGTGCCGGATTTGGTATACGTAATTACGAGAATAACAACGCTGTGTTTGTTATGGGACCCTTAGATTTAAATTATGATTTCAATGATCAAGATGCATTTATTAATCTGGCAATTCATGAGTTTGGGCATTCCTTTGTAAATGAGGTGGTTCTTAAAAGTAAGAATCTGACAGAAAAAAACATGGCTCTATTTGAACCTATAAAAGAAGCCATGGTCAAGCAAGGATATTCCAACTGGGAAACCTGTGTAATAGAACACTTTGTAAGGGCTGGTGAAATTATTGTAAGGAAGTTAATGGGTAATGAAAACCAGAGTGATATCTTACTAAATGATTATACCAACAATCGAAAGTTTATATACCTCAATAGTATTGTTGATGATCTCATGAGGTATCGCTTAGATAAAAACTATTCATACGATAAAGCTGTTAAATTAACTCTTGATAATATGTCAAAAATGAAAATTGATTAAATTTCAGTTTAAAAAAAGAAAAAGACTTACATATTATTTTGTAATGGGAGAATCTTAATAAATGATAAAACAATTTACATTTTTAATCCTTGTTATACTTATTTCAAGTTGTAACACAAAAAATGAGAGCTTGATTTTCTCATCTAGCAGAAATGGAAATTCAGATATTTTCATTATGGACTGTGATGGCAATAATAAAAAAGCGCTTACGCAGTCCGACTTTGAAGAATGGGGGCCAACTTGGATTAATAAAAATGAGATTAGTTTTCTAAGACAGACAGAAGATTCCATTTTTAGAGTAAACCTGAATCTAAAATCAAAGAAAGAAACTACTCTCAGCCATCCAACTAAATGCATATTAGATGACAAGAACATAATCTATTCAGATATGCTACAAGCTTACACTTGTATGAATAATATATTCATATTCAACTCCGCTACAAACCAAACTATCAATATATCTGATAATTTCAATGGATTAGTTAATTATCCCAGTTGGAGTCATGATGGCAAAAGTTTAATTTTTACAAGCAATCACTTAGGGTCAAATCAACTATTTCAATACGATATAGATTCAAAACAAACGCTTCAATTAACTAATTCAAATTCAAATAATGAAAGAGGTGAGCTATCTCCAAATAGAAAACTACTCGTATACAGTTCTGACTATTTTGAGAAAGGAAACCAAGATATTGTGGTCAAAGACTTAGAAAATGGAGAGGTGAAAAATATAACGAATAGCCCAGGAATGGACCTGATAGCTCGTTTTTCAAATGATGGTAAAAATATATATTTCGGAACCAATAAAGATGGTAATTGGGAAATCTACATTTATAATTTAGATACTGAAAAACAAACCAGATTGACCAATAATGAAGCGTTTGATGGTGATCCTAGAATTCTCAAAATTAAATAAAGGCTGCAACAAATTCTAACCACTTCACCGCGTTGTATTAATTATTATATTTAACAAGAATGAAATCCAAATTAAGATTAACATCTATTCTCCTCCTTTTTATTATTTCTTCAATCTGGTCGCAACGTCTTGATGAAAGCTATATTAATGCTTGGAGGCAATTTTACCCTTCTAAATCTCTTGCTAAAGGAACGCATTCGTCGATATTCATTTTTGAAGATTTTTCAACGAGCAACATCATTAAATGGGTAGATTTTAATGAGCGTTTCCTGGATGAGCTTACTAAATCGGATGCTAATATCGATCCAATAGATGCGCGATTACTAGAGGTTCAAATTCTATCTGAAATAGATAAGTGGAAAACGCTTACATTACAAAATAGTTCATTGTCTTTGTACGCACGAGTTATCTCAAATGCCATAGATCCCGTGTTGAAAGCTGATTATCTTTTGCTGCCAGAAAAGACGAGTTTGATTTGTCAGCGTCTCATTGATGTAACCAAAATGAGTAGTACTGCCAAAAGTAATTTAGAAGTCATTCCTGAAGATGATTTAACCACAGGTATTAAAATGATAAGCTCCACTTTAGAATATTATAAAAATGAACTAGGCAAATCCCTCGAAAATGGGCCTAATGCATTGAAGTGTGCGCAGTTCGATATGAATCTAGAAAATGCCATCAAGGGCTTAGAAGAATTACTTGTATTCGCAAATAATAACCTCAAGCAAAAAGCTTCAAGACCGAAAAAAATTGTTGGATACGATGAATATGCTAGAAGACTAAAACTTTATACAGACAGCAATCTAACACCTGAAGAGCTCTCGCAGATGGCTTTGAAGGAAATAGAACTTGTCCGTAACCTGATTGGAGATGTTTCAAAAACCTATTTAAAAGCGACGTATCCTAATGAACCCGTTCCTGAAAATTACAATCAAATTACGGCAAGAGCCCTTGGCGATATGGAAAAAGATGCTCCTTTAAATGCTGACGATTATCTTAAATTCTGGAATGAGCTATCAGAGGCGGCGGTACAGTTTATAGAAGAAAATGATATAGCAACATTACCAAAAAATAATACACTTCGTATTATGACAGCACCTGAAAGCGCAGGAGCGGCAGCAAGAATTGGTTGGGTTGCTAGTGCTCCACCATTTGATCCAAATCCAATTACAACACTTTATTTGCCTTCAATTCCTGAAACCTTACCAAAGCAAGAACAAATTGATTTTTGGGCGTCATTTAACAGGCCCTTTAATCGTATGATTGCCATACACGAGTTATTTCCTGGACATTATATGCAACTTAAAATAAGTAGAGAAACTGCGCACCCAATTCGCTTATTATTTCCCTATGGTATTTATACAGAGGGTTGGGCTACGTTTACAGAAAAAGTATTACTAGATGCGGGATGGGAAAAAGAGAACCACCTAACCTATTTGGCGCATCTACGTAAACGACTTGAAAACGCAAACAGATCCTATACTTCTATGCAAGTACATTGCAATGGCTGGAGTCAAGAACAGGTGATGGAATTTTCAACTGATACGGCATTACTTGCGCCTCAATTTGCTAAAAGCCTTTGGGGAAGAATTATGAATTCTCCTATGCAATTAACTTCATACTTTTTAGGAGGCAGTCAGTTTACTAAATTATGGCAATCAGAAAAAGAACGTCTTGGTGATAAATTTGAGTTAAAGGTTTTCATGGATACAATTATGAAAGCTGGTGCTATACCAATTGATGAGTTTTACAACATCTTTTCCTTAACTTCTCCTAATTAATATATGCAACGCATTGAAATCAAACCCGGTTACTCCATTTCAAAAGTAATTAAAGGAGGTTGGCACCTTGCTGGAGGCCATGGTCATATTGATCAAAACAAAGCTCTTGAAGATATGTTAGAGTTTCTTAAAGCTGGAATTACAACTTTCGATTGTGCAGATATATACACTGGTGTTGAAGAACTAATTGGTAAATTCATAGAAAAACATCAATCCCAATTTCAATCTGGAGAATTACCGCCCTTACAAATTCACACTAAATATGTGCCTGATTATTCTGTCTTGGCTACTCTAAAGAAAGAAGATACCGTTAAGATTATTGATCGCTCGCTACAACGTCTAAAAGTTGAGCGTCTTGATTTGGTGCAATTTGCGTGGTGGGATTATCAGTTTCCTGGATATATAGATACCGCTATTCATCTTTCTGAATTACAAAAAAGTGGAAAAATAAGATACATTGGCGTTACTAATTTTGACACCGTAAGAATTAAAGAATTACTGGATGCTGGAGTTGAAATTACCACTAACCAAGTGCAATACTCATTACTGGATCGTCGTGTGGAGAACAATATGACTGCTTTAGCACGTGAGTATAATATTCCGTATTTGTGTTATGGATCTGTTGCTGGTGGATTTTTGAGTGATCGCTATTTAGGCGTTCCTAACCCAACACCTCCATATGAAAACCGATCGTTAACAAAGTATAGACTCATTATTGATGAATTTGGAGGCTATGATTTATTTCAAGAGTTATTGAAAACTTTAAAAATAATTGCAGGTAAATACAACGTTGGCATTGCAGAAATTGCTAGCAAGTATGTACTTCAAAAACCAATGGTTGCCGCTGTTATTGTTGGTGCGCGAAACACCAAACATCTTAACGGTATGAAAAAATTAAACAGTTTTTCATTGAACGATGACGACTTAAAAGCAATTGCTAAAATTATTGATAGCAGTAAAGGCCCAAATGGTCCATTTTATGAATTGGAAAGAGACAAAACAGGGAAACATGGTTCTATTATGAAATACAACCTTAACGAATCATAAGCTCATGGAACTGGATTTGCAAGAAGAAAATAATAAAACACTTGAATTTCATGGAGGACTTATTGGTGCATTAATTCCCTTTATCCTTTTCATTGTTGGAGTGATTATTATTGCTTTATCTGGAGCTCCAGATGAAAAAGGATTTTGGCCAGTCCTTATTTTAGCCATAGGAGCAGGGCTTATTTTGGCAAAAGATCGTACTGCGTTTTCAGAAGTTGTTATTTCTGGAATGTCACAAAAAATAGTCATGATCATGATTATGGCTTGGATGCTGGCTTCCATAATTGGAATCCTCATGCAGCTTACTGGTTTTGTGGAAGCACTCATTTGGATCTCAGACCAAATGAATCTTAAAGGTGTTGGTTTTGTAATTGCAACCTTTGTTATTTGTTGTATCGTTTCCTTATCCACTGGATCAAGCTTCGCAACTATATTAATTTGTAGTCCATTGCTCTATCCAACTGGTGGAATTTTAGGTGCACATTTACCGTCACTAGCGGGCGCAATTATTGGTGGTGCAACTTTTGGGGATTTTATAGCACCAATTTCAGATACCACCATAGCGAGTGCTCTAAGCCAAAAAGCCAAAATTGGGGATGTGATTAAAAGCAGAATTAAATATGTTGTTCCCGCTGCCATTCTCGCAATAATCGGTTATGCCCTAATTACTTCATTACTTAATACAAATTCCAACGCACTTGAAACTATGTTAAATGGTCAGCCTAAAGGTCTAATTATGTTGGCGGTTCCAGTGGTTATAATTTTTTTATTCCTTAAAGGAAAGCATTTAGTGCATGGTTTACTGTTTGGCTTGTTATTTGGTGCGGTCTTAGGGTTATTCACAGGGCTTTTAGATATTAAGCAAGTCATTTCGTTAGATCTCGAAAATTTTACAGCAAAAAGTTTTGTTATTGATGGTATTAATCGCGCTGTAGGCTTAAGTATATTTACCATATTGCTCATGGGGCTTGTTGCAACATTAAAAGCGAGTGGTATTATGACAAAGTTGGTAGACTTTGCCGCTTCACATGCTAAAACTAAAAATCATGCCGAAGGTTGGATTGCAGGCGTTATGAGTGCGGCTGTACTTCTAACTACTCATAGTATTGTAGCCATATTAATGGTAACTGATTTTTCTAATAAAACTGGTGATAAATTTGGTGTTCCCAGAATAAGACGAGCGAATTTATTAAGCTTGGTAGCCTGCATCTTCCCTTTTTTGTTGCCTTATTTTATTCCTGTAATTTTAATGGCCAACATGACCAACTCTGGACAAGAATTTGGCATACCTCAAGTGAGCCCATTGCAAGTAGGGTTATATAATTTTATGTCTTGGGGGCTATTGATCATAGCTCTGATGACTATTATTTTTGGGTTTGGAAAAACAAAAAATGAAAACAATGGCAAATAAAATTAAACTCCGTGACGACCAATTTGAATTGTACGACCTTGAAATTGTTGTTGAACAAATAAATGGTAACTGTACTTGTAAAATGGCTGTTAATGATTCTTTTTATTTAAAGGGAGGCAAAATTTCTTTACCAGATAAAAGTGATTTTTGTCTTTACGCACTTCAAAGTACTATTCCTTTATTACCCGCCAAACAACGACAAAACAATCCAGCAGATTGGATGGAAACCGATTCCAAAGTAAGCTGTCCAGACCCAGAATGTGGGCTAATTATGAATATTAAAAGAACTAAAACTAGGACTTTAAATCATGATGATGTGAGCGCTGTACAGCTAAAAAAAGATTAACTTCTTTTACTAAATGAAATCGAAAAAACTCAAGCCACCTGGGTCTCTGTTCACTTCAAAAATCTTCAGATAAACATTGAATTACATAAATAGGTTTTGTGACTTATTAAACTTAATTTTATGCTGATTATCTTTTAACACTTAATTCAATACTAATTTAGTATTTGGCAGTTTTAATGTCATGAAATACAATAGAAGAAATTTCATTACTTTTTTAGGAAAAGCCAGTTTAGGCGCTATGGTTGTACCGCCGTTTTTGGTAAATTGTGGTAGCACCTCTACACCCATTGAGGTTGATGCGTCTCCTGAGGATACAATGACGCGTTTGCAAAAGTTAACTTTAGAAGGATTAGCACCATCCAATAAAGACGACTTGCTCTTGACTAAAGGCTTAGACTATCACACTATAATTAAATGGGGCGATAAAATAAGCAAGAAGGACACCTTTGGTTTCAATAATGATTTTACATGCTTCATTCCATTAGATAAGAACAACCCAAAAGATGGCTTGCTTTGGGTAAACCATGAATATGTAGATCCTCTTTTCGTTTCTAAATTCAATTATCGCGATTATGAAAACCCGATGGACCATCGTACAAAAGCGCAAGTAGATAAAGAAATGTATGACGTAGGTGGTAGTATAGTGCGTATTAGAGAAGAAAATGGTATTTGGAAAGTGGTTAAAAACGACCCTCATAACATTCGTATTACAGCACAAACGCCCATCAAGCTAAACTGGGATCAGCCTATAAAAGGTACGTCTACTGCTATTGGAACGCTTTCAAATTGTTCGGGTGGCATAACGCCCTGGAACACTTTTTTAACCTGCGAAGAGAACTACGATAGTTTTTGGGGTGAAACGGTCTACGATAAAGATAATCAACCATCACAACAACCAGGAAATTATGGCTGGGAAGCATTTTATAATTATCCAACCGAGCACTATGGTTGGGTAGTCGAAGTCAATCCAAAAGATGGGTCTGCTCAAAAACACATCGCATTAGGGCGTTTTGCACATGAGTGTTGCACCATCTATGAGCTTCAAGACAAGCGTGTTGTCGCTTATACTGGTGATGATCGCAACGATGAACATTTATATAAATTCATTTCGTCTAAACCTGGGTCGTTAAAAGAAGGTACCCTTTATGTGGCCGATACCATAAATGGTAAGTGGCTGTCCATGGACTGGGAAAGCCAGCCTGTTTTAAAAGAAAAGTTCAAAGATCAAACCGAGGTTTTGATTCGCTCGCGAGAGGCGGCGAAATTATTAGGTGCAACACCACTAAATCGTCCTGAGGATATTGAGATCGATCCTGTTACAGGGAATATTTTTGTGTCGTTGACCAACAATGTGCGTCGAAAGGATTACCACGGATCCATTTTAAAAATTGAAGAAACTGATGGCGCCTTTGATGCGCTAAGTTTTAAAGCTTCCACATTTAAAGCTGGAGGTGAAGAAAATGGCTTTTCATGTCCAGATAACTTGGCTTTTGATATGGCGGGGAATATGTGGATGACATCAGACATGTCCGGAAGTGTTATGAATAAAAAAGAGCCTTATGTCTCATTTAAAAATAACAGCTTATTTGTGATCCCGCGTTATGGTAAGGATGCTGGAAAAGTAATTCGTGTGGCTTCGGCACCTAATGATGCTGAGCTTACAGGACCATGGTTTTCACCTGATGGTAAAACCTTGTTTTTAAGTGTGCAGCATCCTGGTGAGCAAACCACTGATATAAAGAAACCTACCAGTAAATGGCCTTTTGATAAGGACGGTATCCCTAAGCCGGCAGTTGTCGCTATTACTGGGGACTTGATTGAAAAAATGAATAAGCTTAATCTGATTGAAAGATAGAACACATTCATTTGTATTACTACGTCTTATGATTTATTTGGTGTGTTGTATTTTAAGGAATGCTTTTATTCTATATTAAACAGCGCCAAAATACTGTAAGCTTTATTGGTTTTATTCTCTCCTAACCCATTATAATTCTTCATAACAGAAACTTGTAGATAAAAAGTGAAGAGGGCAGGGTGTGGCTACTATCTTGATTCTATACAACAATCTCTCGAAAAAAGAACTGTAAATATTTCAGAAGCCTTTCCTTGTCAGGGTGTATACCTCATAATGTGTAACTTTACCACTTTCTTTATAGACGAAATAATTAATTAGTCGTATTGGTCACTTCAAACTCCATTCTATTTACAATCATTTGTGTATTTGCTCTGCAAGCCATAATTCTTAGCGCCTTAATTGCCTTTAAACGGCCCAGGAGATTGGCAAATACATTCCTTGCCCTGCTGGTGTTTTTTTATGCGCTCATGGCCATAAATATTGTAGTGGTCAATGTTTTGAAAGATCATGGAATGCTCGATGTATTTCGTTATATACAATTAGAAATGATGTACGGCATTGGTCCGTCGTTATATTTTTACAC
>CAYZKX010000079.1:0-9446 GCA_964479055.1 uncultured Flavobacteriaceae bacterium | reverse complement strand
TTTTAAAAGCTGAATAAATGCGGTATTCAACCACCTTTCGGGTTATGCCTAACATTTCTGCAATTTCAGCATGTTTCTTCCCTTCTACTTTGTTTAATAGAAAAGCCACACGCTGCTCTTCAGTTAAATTTGCTAATGCTTTTTGATATTTCTCATAATATTGTCTTTTCTCCAGTTCAAACTCCGGTGTTTCAGTAGTATGCGTTTTCATTTTTTGTTGTTGATGGCGTAAAACCACTTTGCGATGCTTGACATCGTTTAGCATCATGTTATTGGCAACAGTGAACAAATAAGATTTTGCTTTACTTAATGAAATTTTACTACAATTACTCCAAAGTTTTATAAAAGCCTCCTGAGTTTTATCACGCGGATTGTAGGATTCACCATATTTATAATAGAGAAAGTCGTGCAGGGATGAAGCATACTTTTCATATAGGCCTTCAAAAATCTTTTCATCACAGATATTTTCAAATAATTCCTTGGCCAAAAGCAGCGGTTTTAATTAAAGGTAAAATAATTATTTTATTTTTTTTCAGGAAATGACAAATGTCAGTTGTTATATTAGTAAAAAACAAGAAATTTATTGTTATGCGTACTAATTCAATTCATTTTTCAACCGTATTATTAGCTTGTTTGCTTTTGATGTTGAGCTCTTGCCGTACAGAAGAAATGGAATTCATTGAGAGTCCCCCTGAAAATACCCTAACTGCTAATTCCAGCGTTGCCTTATTAATGCAACGCACATCACTAAATGATGGTTCGAATGATAACATTGTAGATCAGGCCAACTGTTTTAATATTCAATTTCCATTTACTGTTATCGTAAATGGTAATGAAATTGCGGTCAGCTCTGAAGAAGAATTTGAAGACATTGAAGACATTCTGGATGAGTTTGAAGATGATAATGATACGATTGTCATTCAATTTCCAGTGACCATTATTTTAGCCGACTTCACCGAAATAGTGATTAATAATGAATCTGAATTAGACAATTATGCCGAGGATTGCAACGATGAGAACGAAATTGATGATGACATTGAATGTTTGGATTTTCAATACCCAATAACTGCCTCCATTTTTAATACCAATAACGAACTCATTGATACAATAAGTATTACGAGTGACAATGAACTCCATGATTTCATTGAAAACCTTGATGATGCAATTATTGCCAGTATACAATTTCCAATCACAGTAATTCTATTAGATGGTACTGTGATTACTATTGAAAATTTAATCGCATTGGAAACTATTATAGAACAATACAGCGACACCTGTGATGAAGATGATGACTATGATTATAATGATGATGATTGTGATGATTGCTCACCTGAATTATTTATAGATGCCTTGACTAACTGTTCCCCTTGGACAGTTGACAAATTGGAACGTAATGATGAAGACTTAGAGGACAACTATATTGGTTATGATTTTACTTTTTACACCAATAATACCATTGAAGTGGTATGGGGCGTTTCAACGGTCTATGGAACATGGTCAGCAAGTGGTACAGGAAATAATATAGAAGTAATAATCAACATTCCAGATCTTCCTGATTGTAATGCGAATTGGGTATTGCATGAAATTGAAGAAGAACCAGGAGAGTCGAAGATTGACCTTAGATTAAGTAATGATGATCGCATGGTCTATAAAAGTGATTGTAATTAATAACCCAAATAATTTTAATAATGAAAACAAACAAAATCCCTCAATTCTTATCTATCATTCTAATAATATTGGTTTCATTTACATCGTGTTCTAGTGATGATGACGCGTCTAATAATTCAAATAATGAGGCCTTGATACAAGATATTATCAATGTTGTACAATCTGGGACCTGGCGCATAACCAGTTTTGTAGACTCCGGACAAAACGAAACTTCAGATTTTACAGGCTATGATTTTACCTTTATGAGTAATGGTACCTTGTCAGCTACTAATGGAGGAACAAATATGAATGGCATATGGTCTGTTACAGATAGCTCGACCAGTAGTAGTAGCAGCGATGATGACATTGATTTTAATATAAACTTCAATGTATCAGAAGAAGATCCCTTTGAAGACTTGAATGACGATTGGGATATTGTATCGTATTCGGCAAATCAATTGAACTTAATTGACATTAGCGGTGGCAATGGAGGAACCGATACTTTGACCTTTGAAAAAAACTAATAATACTAGAAAAAGAGAAAACTAATAACGCACAATAATTCTTGTTCCTAATCTTAATAATTGGAATGTAAAGCTGCCTTAAGGCCCCATTAGGGCAGTTTATTCAACGACAAATAACAATGAAAAAGAAGATACTGATAACAGCTATCCTAGCCCTCCTTTTGATCATTTTTGGCTACAATTATGTGTATCAAGATCACAGGAATATAGCTGCTGAAACAGCCGAATTTAAGATGAATTCAGAAATTCTATTCAATGAATTCAATGTAGATCCCGCATCTTCCGAAACAAAATATCTCAATAAAACCATGGAGATTTCTGGTACTGTGACTAACACTGATGATCTCTCTATTACATTAGACCACAAAGTGTATTGTCAACTAATTAGTCCAATTGATAAAAAATTACAGTCTTCAATTATTGTAGTGAAAGGACGCTTTATTGGCTATGATAATTTGTTGGAACAAATTAAACTGGATCAATGTTCAATTATATATAAACACTAAAAACAAAAATTATGAAATCACGATTACTTTTTTTACTAAGCTTTATAGCAATTAGCATGAATGCGCAAACAACTCACAATTTAGATTGGTTCGCCGGAATAGGTTCCAATGTTGATCTTACCATTCAAACTGGAGACACCGTAATTTGGACATGGACAAGTCCAAATCATACCGTTGAAAATGTACCAGGCAATAGCGTTGAAAACTTTAATAGTGGATTTCTAGGTCCCATAGGTTCTACATTTTCTTACACTTTTACGGTAGTTGGAGATAACGACTATTTCTGCGGTATCCACGGCGCCGGGAGCATGTCAGGAACCATAACTGTAGAAGACAATCTAAGTATTGACGATCATGATATTGATAGTTTTAAGTTAATTTTTAATACCTCCGAGCAGTTATTGGTAATCCAATTAAATCAACAATTGGTTTCAGGTACCATTACAATTATTGATATGGCCGGTCGTACTACGATGGCACAAAAACTAAATAACCAAGATTCAGCATCCATTGATGTGTCAGCATTAGCAAATGGAAATTATATTATCAATATTGAATCTAATACCATTAAGCAATCCAAACAATTCTTAAAATTCTAAATATGAAATCCTTCACCTTTTTGCTCCTTTTATTGCCCTCGATAATATTTTGTCAGGATGATCTTTTAACCGAGATCGACACAGAAGAAACTTCAAATGAGAATGTAACTTCAGTTTTTAAAGCGCTAAAAATTGTGAATTTTGAATCCACAAAACTTGTGGCTCACAAAGAATTAACATTGATCATAGCGCATAGATTTGGGAGTATAGAAGATGGATTTGAAAACTTTTTTGGGCTTGACGATGCTGTAACGCGCATTAACTTTGTTTATGGACTTACAGAATGGCTGAATATTGGTGTTTCGAGAAGTTCATTTCAAAAGATCTATCAAGGATCTTTAAAATTCAAGATCGTTTCGCAAAAAAGAGGAGGTTTTCCTGTTACCATTGTCAGTAATAATGACATACTCGTTAATACTGCATTGGACGAAGCGAATTTTCCAGGATTAGAATTTGTTGATCGCCTGGGTTATGCAACACAATTATTAATATCCAGTAAAATTACCAAAGGCTTATCACTTCAAGTGATACCTACATTTTTCCATGATAATTTTGTTCCAGTTGATGAACAAGAAAATTCCCAGTACGCCATTGGTTTTGGTGGCCGAATAAAAATAAGTAGTCGTTGGTCCATCAATGCAGATTATGGCTATCACCTTAACCGAGCAGAATCATCTCCTTTTGTTAACCCATTATCAATTGGTGTAGATCTAGAAACAGGAGGACATGTTTTTCAAATGCATTTTACCAACGCACAACCCATGAATACCAATGGTTTTTTAGGGCAAGCTACAGGTGATTGGTCTGAAGGCGATATATATTTTGGGTTTAATCTAAGTCGCGTATTTTAAACAGTTGCCATGAAAAAAATAATTTATACCATAACAATAATCCTATTAACTACATCTTGCGCTTATGAAAGTCCAGATGATTTTATTGAAGAAGTCGTTGTAGAAGAAGGTGAAAATATTACTTACGTTAGCCATGTAAAAACGATCATAGACAATAATTGTTTGGGTTGTCATTCTTCACCTCCACAAAATGGTGCGCCTATGTCTTTAACTTCCTATAATGATGTGAGATCGGCAGTATTAAACCGAGATCTCATTGAACTTATATCGACTCAAGACCTGAGTGAAGTGATGCCATTAGGTGGGCCACGACTTCCGCAGCATTTAATTGATCTGGTTATACGCTGGCAACAAGAAGGTTTTATAGAACAATAAAAATTAACATTATGAAAAAGATCTTATTTATTTTATGTTTCGCGCTGCACTTTAGTGTCTTTTCGCAACCTAAGTATCTCACTCAAGAGGGCATTATTTCATTTGAAGCGTCTGTGCCTTCATTTGAAGAAGTAGCAGCTACTAACAATGCAGTAACGGCAATCTTAAATGCCCAAAACGGTGAGATTGCAGCCCTTGCCTTTGTTAAAGGATTTCGTTTCAAAAATGCCCTTATGGAAGAACATTTTAATGAAAATTATGCGGAGTCCGATGAATTCCCAAAGGCTTTATTTAAGGGTATACTATTAGATTTTGATGTTGATCAAATAAACGAAACAACCAAATCATTTGTTCTAAATGGTGAACTTGAATTTCACGGCAAAAAAAAGCAATATGAAACTATTGAAGTAGAAATTGTGGGCCATGGAGAACAACTACACCTATCAGGTGAATTTGAAGCTAATGTAACAGATTTTGATATTAAAATACCTAAAATTGTAAGTAGTAAAGTTAGAGATAAAGTTACTGTAAAAATCGACTTAGTCCTTAGCAAGCGAAATTAATTAGTTTTTTTTTGAAGATATTTTGATCTATGGTATTCTTACCTTCAAATGATAATTTGTTATAGACGCTTAGGAAATATTCAAAGTTGATGTAAACTGTAACATTAAATCGTTTGGCACATCTTTCATATAGTTAATACAACTTAACATATGATTAGAAAACTACTTCATCTTTTATTATTTACTGTTACGATTTCATCATGTAATACTAATACAGTGCCAAATCCAATGAATGGCATTTGGCAATCTATAGGATCGGGTACAATAGTAGAAATTGATCAAGACTATTATACCTTTTACGATATTAACGCTATTTCATGTTTAGAGATAACCCATTCCAAAGTATCAGAGTTTGGCAATGGTATAAAACTTCAAAATGATACCTTAAGCATAACTAAAGGTGTGCTTACATACAACTATATAAAAATTGATGAATTACCTGACAGTTGCGATAGAGCATGGTCCGAAGAAGACAAAAACGATCCTATCGCCAATTTTGAAGTTTTTGCGCGAACCATTGAAGAACATTATGCCTTTTTTGACATCAATAATATAGCTTGGGATAGTTTATATAAACAGCAAAAATTCAAAATTGATAGCAATTCTTCACCAGCCGAATTATATATTGTTATAGAGGAAACTTTAGAACTACTCAATGATAATCACGGTTATTTAGAAGCTTCAGATGAATTTTATGAGGAAAATGAAGAAGCGCTAGAAGTAGATGAGGAAGAGCAGGTCACAGATGACAAATTAGTGGAATATGGTGATTTTCAAATTGCCAATATGGTTACTAAACACTATTTAGTTGAAGACATGACCAAAGATTCCTGGCTTATCAACTGGGGTAAAATGCAAAATAATATCGGCTACATTCAAATCAAAGCCATGTGGTTATATGCCGACCTTAAGCTAGACCAGTCAAAAGTTGAGTCTAATGGATTTGTAGATACTTATGTGGATATCATCCATAAATTGAATGAAAGTGCCTATATAGAGCTTGAGCGTCAAGGTGTAGGAGACATACTTGAAAGAGTTATGAACGATCTTAGAAATTCAGACAAAATTATTATTGATGTTAGGTTTAATGGTGGTGGTCAGGACGCCGTTACTTTTGAGATCTTAAAACGTTTTAATGAAAAGTATCGCCAGGTGGCATCGCAAAAACTAAGAGATGGATCTTCCTTTACCAAAGATCAACAACTTTATCTTGACATGGTTGATGCACCATATAGAAAACCTACCTATGTTCTTACATCTACACAAACTGGAAGTGCTGCTGAATCTTTTGCATTGGCTACCATGGCCATTCCACACATGAAACGTATTGGCTCAAATACCTCAGGTGCTATGTCAACAGCGCTTGAAAAACAACTACCAAATGGTTGGCATTTTGCACTGTCAAATGAGTTGTTCATGGATACACACGGCAATAACTACGAGAATATTGGTGTACCTTCTGATTACGCAATACCGTATTCAAATGATCGGCAAACGTTTTTTAGATATATCGCCAACAACTTAGAATTGGATAAACAAGCTATACTCCAAGCCATAGCAGAAGATGATTTGAATTAAGATATTTAAAGTGTATCTTTAAAGGATTAATCAACTTCTTTACTTCATGAAAAAGCTAAACAAAAAAGACATCCATCCTGATGTATTTGATCTTTACGACGATTACGCTCATAACAAATTAGACCGCAGACAATTCATTGAAAAACTCTCACTCTACGCTATAGGTGGAATTACGGTCACTTCATTGATGACCTCAATGATGCCTGACTATGTGAATTCCATTACCGTACAACCCAATGATGATCGCCTTGACAGCGATTATACCATGTATAACTCTCCAAATGGTGGCGGTGAAATTCGTGGGTTACTGTCTATGCCAAAAAACACTAAAAAGAAATTACCAGGCATTGTAGTTGTTCATGAAAATCGTGGGCTTAATCCTTATATTGAGGATGTAGGTCGTCGAGCTGCCCTGGAAGGATTTATAAGTATTGCACCAGATGCTTTGTGGCCTTTGGGTGGTTATCCTGGAAATGATGATGAAGGTAGAACCATGCAACGTAAACGTGATCGCAATGAGATGCTAGAAGATTTTATTGCGGCATTCAAATTCTTATCAGAGCATGAAAACTGTAATGGTCAAATTGGCGTTGTAGGCTTCTGTTTTGGCGGTTGGATCTCCAATATGATGGCTGTACGCGTACCCGATTTAGGTGCCGCTGTACCGTTTTATGGTGGACAACCTGCAGCTGAAGATGTCCCTAAGATCAATGCACCACTTCTATTGCAATATGCTGAGCTGGACGAGCGTGTTAATGCTGGATGGCCAGCCTATGAGAAAGCGCTCAAAGCTAATAATAAAGCATATACGGCATATATGTACCCAGGCGTTAAACATGGCTTCCATAATAATACTACAGCGCGCTATGATGAGGCTGCAGCCAAATTAGCATGGGACAGGACAGTAGCATTTTTCAAGAAAGAATTGGGGTAATTCAACCACAGCATCTCCAAACTTAACTTGCTTTGCTACATTTTTTGTGATGAAAAAACAAATCATTAATTCATTATGTGTACTCATCCTGTTGAGTATATTTTCAAGTTATTCGCAAGACCAACCTAACGTCATTTTAATATTTCCCGATAATTTAGGTGTTGGTGAGGTAGCATCATATGGTGGAGCCAGAGGTGTTGCTACACCTAATATTGATAGAATTGGGGAAGAAGGTATTCGTTTGACCAATTTCAATGTAGAATATTCCTGTACACCATCACGAATCGCCATTCTAACAGGTCGGTATGCTGTTAGGGCCGGAGAAGATTATTATTCGGGCACCACTTTATGGGAAGAAACCATTGCCGAACGATTGAAGCTATTGGGTTATTCCACTGCACTATTTGGTAAATGGGATCTGGGTGCAAGAAACTGGTTGGGTAAACGTGAACCAACCGATCAAGGTTTTGACCAGTGGTATGGTATTCCAGGTACCACTCATGTTTCACAATTCCCATCAATGGATGGTTTTGATCCTAGCCTATCCCCTGAGCCTTATATTTGGGAAGGCACAGCTGGAAGTGACTCTAAAAAGGTAAAACCATTTAATGAGGAAACCAGACGTACCGTAGATCGGGAAGCAGCACAAAAAAGCGTTGCTTTTATTGCAGAGCATGCCCAAAAAAAACAGCCTTTCTTTTTATACTATGCCATGACCCAATTGCATTTTCCAGCGTTACCACATCCCGATAAGGCAGGAACCACAGGCGCTGGTGATATGGGCGACTCCATGGCTGACGTGGATTACAATGTAGGCCTTATTTTAGAACAACTAGAGAAGTCTGGTATTGCTAATAATACCTTAATCATTTGGTGTACTGATAATGGAGCTGAAATGAGAAGACCTTGGCGTGGATCACCAGGTCCATGGCGTGGATATTATAATTCGGCAATGGAAGGTGGCGTGCGCACGCCTTGTGTAATTCGTTGGCCAGATCGTATTAAACCGGGACAAGTGTCTAATGAACTTGTGCACGAGGTTGATCTATTCACTACGATAATCAATGCCGCAGGATCTGAAAAAGATGTACCAAGTGATCGTTATATAGATGGCGTCAATCAATTACCGTTTTTTGAAGGCCAACAAAACTATTCTAATAGAGAAAGTGTGATTTTCGCACAACGTTTCGGACAGATCATGGCAGTGAAATGGCGTGATTGGAAATTGTGGTATAACTACTTAACTGAAATTCCTGACTCACAACCTGAGAATAAAGTACGATTATTTGATTTGAGGGTAGATCCTCGAGAAGAGATCGATGTCAAAGATTTTTATCCAGGCGTCATTGGGCATATTGATAATATTGTAAAAGACTATGAAGCTACATTTATCACCTATCCAAGAGTGACGGCAAGTGCTAATAAGTCTGATCCATATATACCTGTGGAAGTAGGTTCTGGTCAACCCGTAACTACCTATTCCAGAACAGATAGGGAAAACTTGGAGAATCGGGGCCCAGCAATGAAATATCCTAATTTTTCAGGTACGTGGTCAACGGAAGTACTCCATAGGGTTTCTGTTATCAATAGAACGGATGAACCTCCTGTTCCTAACCTTGGTAGCGGTTGGGGTGACAAAATCTCCATTACTCACAATTCAGAGCATATAGATATTGAACGTGTGGTTTTTATTCCTCGGGAAATTCAGCAATTGGTAAACTACAGGTATGCATTGGATGGTACTAAATCGGAAAATGAAATCTTAATGGGTCGAGCAAGCAAACCCATAATTTCAACAACAAAATGGCAAGACGACAGGCTCATTATCGAATCGGAATATCCATTTCAGGATTCCAGAACAGGTGAATG
>CAYZKX010000078.1:0-9463 GCA_964479055.1 uncultured Flavobacteriaceae bacterium | reverse complement strand
AATAAATAGCCACACTAAAAAAATTAAAAAGCCTTGAGAAATCAAGGCTTTTTTTTATGACTATTGAAAATGTACAATTATGGAATTTCTTCAAACTCATCTTGTTGAATAAATCTCAGTTGTGTTGACTGTCCAGTAGTCGATAATTGAGCAATATTATTCCCATCGAAAAGATCAATTGGATTTCTTTGTGTGCTGGCATTTGAAAATGTCATACTAAATAGAAAACCATTAATTGTGTAATTCACTTGAGTTGGAATTAGTTCTCCAGAATTTTGCAATTCTGTCGTAATTTCTATAGCTATTTCATCTGAATCTGAAACGCAATCATTTGAATTTATCGCATTGCCATTAGCATAGACAAACCTTATATTAACAGGTACTATAGCACTTTCAACTTCAGGTTCTATATTTGATCCAGAGTCTTCATCTGAGCAACTAACGCCAAAAAACAAACAAAACAAAATCATTAAAATTTTAAAATTAGAATTTCTCATCACTTATTCGTCTAAATTAATTTCTATTACTTTTTCAACACCATCAACAAAAACAAGGTAAACACCTTGGTTCAGCCCTGTAAATAATACTTGGCCCGAATTGAATATTTGAGAATCAACAATAACACTTCCACTATACAAAACAGCGGTTGTTCCATCTTCGGTTGAAGTCACTTTGATTTCTCCTCCTCTGTAACAAACAGCATCTTTTTTATAGTATGACAAGTCACCAACTGCAGAACTGTAATTCACTATTATTGTCCATTCCTTCAATAAGGATTCATCTTCAGATAAAACCAGAAGTTGTTTTGGAGTCGAATAATCTAAATTATTATTTGAAGATTCAATTAAGGCTGATCCATCATACATCCGTGCACCTGGACTAAGTTCAAAAGTTGCGTTAAGTTGTGTAATATCTACCGGACTGTCAACATATAAATTAATTTGATCATCGTTAATTACAATGCTACTAACATTGGCATTTTCAAAATCAAAGTTGATGATTTCTGCATTACTATTCAAAATAGGATTAGCCAAACTGAAAGCCTGAAAAATATCACCATAATGGGAATTAATTACAAATTCAAATTCTTGTGGCATATCAACAATTTGATCTGTATTTGAATTATAAATCTTAAAATTTATCATTTCACTATTTGAATTTGCAAAAACTGTTAGATAAGC
Source organism: uncultured Flavobacteriaceae bacterium (assembly GCA_964479055.1). Classification (GTDB taxonomy): domain Bacteria; phylum Bacteroidota; class Bacteroidia; order Flavobacteriales; family Flavobacteriaceae; genus CAYZKX01. Next base: position 8,282 of record CAYZKX010000078.1, on the reverse strand, counting down.
ATAGTATCTTCCATTACTTGGCACATAAACCAAGTTAGTAACACCTCTTAATTCATTATTTACAAAAGCACCAACCAAATCATTGGTGCTATTTAAATTTGTTCCATCAATATTTACAAATGCCACTAAAGACATACTGTATTCGTAATTATTCTCCTCAACAGTCCAGTCTGGCGCTTGAGCATGACCCATAAAAACTGTAGCAACAAGAAGAACGATATTTATAATTATTTTTTTCATGCTTTCTACTTTTTAATCACTTTTACAATCTGTTTTTTATGACCAAAGTCTAAAATAAGTGTGTATACACCTTCTGAAACTTCTGGAGCGATAGTGATCGTTTGCCTACCCTGATTTATTCGAAAATCTCTATTAAAGACAGATTGACCTAATAAATTGAACAACTCTATTTTTAGAGCTTCGTCAGTGTTTACAGCATTGATGCTTATTGAAATTTCTCTATTGAAAGGGTTTGGAAAAACGCTCTCAATTTCAGATGCATTTTGACCATCAAGACCATCTTTAAATGACAACAACACTGGTTTAGCAATTGTTCCTAATACTTCATTTTGTTCAAATAAAAATTTAGTATCACTCTCTCTCAATTGATTTCCATTCTGCACATAAAAAGTCAGTTCTTCGGAAAAATCGCCATATATCGTAATAAAATTTAGTTCTTGTGCACCTACTTCAATGCTCTCTGACCTACCTTTTAATACGTCGTTTTCATCATATACCAATAAAGTATTGTAGCCTTCAGGTAATTTTACAATTGCATTCATGTTCTCAGGGTAAGAAGTAAACTCTTCAGCAATTTCTTCCTGATTATTTGAATCGTCATCAAACGTTCTATTGAAAACAGAAGGATACTGTAATGTTTGAACATAACTTGATCTCAGCATGTAACCTCTACCTGGCTCTAAATATTCTAAGGTTCCGCTCCACCCATTCAAGCTATCGTAAATTGCAAACAGGTTTTGAGATTTAATTACGTCACCATTTTGAGCAATAAAACTTGATAAGGCAGAATTTAAATCTACATTCTGAGTTAATGGATAAGGTAACCAGTTCCAATTCTCTTGAACTTCAAAGGTCCAACTATTTAAATCTACAGTATTACCATTAATAATTAATTCTTGAGCATTAGCAAAGTTAACCTTATACATGTATTGCTCAGATAATCCACCATTAGCAGAAATAGTACCACTCCATGAACTATTTTCAGGCTGAGATAAGTCTTTATAATACGTTTCTAACCTTGAAGGAGAATGACTTAAAATCCTATCCGAAGTTTCAAGATTCATATTACTTGTCAATGCATTTAAATCACTAAAATTAGGCTCTATAACACTTGACGATATCCAAGTCCAGCCTTGATTGAGATCAATTGCTTGTTCCGTAAAATCATTATTCTCAAATATTGACGGATTACTTAAACTTCCAATCACATTATTCTCTAAAAATGTAATACTTGAATTTGTATCAATCGTAGATTGTAAGACACTTCCTGTAGATGCATCCCAGATTTTAAAGTTAACATCCTCATTAGAAACTGAATTACTATAAATTGTTAAGAATACGAAATACTCTTGATATGCATTATCATAAATCAAGTTTGCCGACCCTCTTACTTCACCATCGACAAAAGCACCTACACGATCATATGCATCTGTTGAGAAAACTTCATCAATCTTAATCTTCCCTACAATATTCATTGAATAATCAAAATCATTAGGGTCAACTTCCCAGTTAGGTGAATCTGCCAAAACCCTTAAATCTAATTGTATCACTTGATCAAATCCAAAATCAGTCTCTAAATACAAGCTTTGTTCATATTCACCGACAGATAATAATGGATTAATGGTTGCTGTTAGTACAATTTGACTATCAGGATTTATTGAACCAGATGTACTTGACAGACTTAGCCAAGATGGTATATTAGTGATACTATAAGGCTGAGTATTTCCACCTGAATTAACAATAACAATATCGAATGATTCAGATTGCCCTGAATTCATTTCTATATCTACAACTTCGCTAAAACCATCTGCATACCATTTTACATCGTTTTGTTGCACAAATGCTGTCCAGGTAATTGGAGATTCTTGCATATTATTTGACGCATCAAACATACGATGAACAGTGATATCCATAATCTGTCCTTCTAAGGCAGCCCAATCATTGATTACTGGTTCTATGATCATTTGATCATCATTAATCACATAACTCACCTGGAGATTAATTAAATCTCTACTTGGTTTTATTGGAGGTGTATCATCTGAGTAATTTACTGCACCTAAAATGACATTTGCATTACTAGGAATAGTTGTTTGATTACTAAATGCGTGGTAATACAATGGACCATTACCATTAGGAATTTCTGGTTCGTTGAGTTTTGTATACAATAATAACCCAGTACTTTCAAAGTCTACTTCATTATATTGATCTCTAACAATCTGATCTACATTTCTTAATGTATTCCATAACCTGAATTCATCTATCTTTCCGTTAAATTCATTATCTACGGTTTCACTTCCATTAAGTTCAGTAAATCCTCTCGCACCAATCCAAGCCTTATTTCCTGAAAAACCTCCAATATTGGCTATAGGGTTTGAAGCTACTTGGTTACCATCTAGATAAGATAATAACGACCCATTTCTATTTAACAACAATGCTACATGATGCCAATTGTTATCTGCAATATTTTGAGACATTAATAAATTTGAATTCCCCTCACTTTCAAAAGTCAACTGTCCAATTGAATTCATATTTATAGCCCATTTATTCGCAAAACCATTGGACTGTACAATATCAGTTCCGTCGCCTCGTCCATTAGAAAAAATAGTAGCTTGTTGTGGAGTATCCGTTTTAATCCAAAAAGATATCGTGGCATCCATACTATTATTAAGTTGAACAAATCCCACATTATCTAATTCTAAATATTGTGTACCTGAAAACTCGTATGAATTGCCTTTTGGTTTTATATCCCAATCAACATTTGTAACATCTGCATGTTTAAAAAATGCTAAATCATAAGCAATATTACCTCGCCCTTCATTCATTGGCCAAAAGCCTAATAAACTACTTTCATTACCAATAATTTTGGTATAAATATTTGCGTAGGCTTCTGATAAGGTTAGTGTTTTACCCCATAATCTTAAATCATGAAGATTTCCAATAAAGTTGTTACCTCCAATAACCAAGGTATTACTATTGCTAAATTGGATATTTGGCAAACCGTTACCAGCGCCTATTTCTTGATCATCCTGAAAAATTTGAACAGATCCCAACTCATTGTCATGTGTTATGGTATAATGATGAAATAGACCATCGGTTGCAATAGAACCCGATGCAGTAATATCGCCTAATGAAAATTCCATGTTTCCATTATTCAACTCTAGACTCAATCCATTTTGTTGAGAAATAATTGTAGCATTAGATGCAACAGTAGCATTATTTAACCAGAATTCAATAGATAGATCGCCAGTAACTATTCTAGGGTTTTGAATCGTCATAGTATTATCTGCTCCATCAAAATAAAGTGACACACTATTATTAATTGGTAATTGATTAGTTTCACTTCTTATCTCAATAATACTCAGTGCTGAATTATAGAATATATTTTCATTAAAATTTACCTTTAAATCTTCACCCGACGATAAAATACCATCAATAGGTAATGGAGTTCCAAAGCGTTTCGGCGCATTTAAGTCTACAATTCCTTGAACTACGTCAGAAATAAATTCTGTTCCATTAGTACATTCTGTAACTGCCCTAAATTCATAGTTACCATCTTGCAATTGTAGTCCAGCAATATCAAAAGCGTATGTGACATCTGGAGTTTCAATGAGTTCAATGTCCGTTTCACCGTTTGCTAAAGCTTCATCATAAAAGGCTTGTGTATTATAATATGTTGAAAGCCTTGTCCATGTTGGAGATCCGCTTAATCGATACTCTAAATCTATATTTCTAAAGTTGTTAAAACTCTGATCATAAGATGTCATTGAAATGTTAAGTGGATTAATACTACCATCTTCATTAAATGCTGTGCTGCTGTTATATACCCAGTTTTCTAATGGTGCACTAATTTCAACTTCTGTACAAGACGGCACAAAATGCGCTGAGATAATGATATCATCAAATACATTGACAGGATCACATCGTGACTGTAATACAATTCTAATATCTTCATAATCGTAAACATCAGAAACAGACTTACCTAGAGTTAAAGTATATTCAACAGTTTGTCCATAAGGCACATAAACTACTGTTCCACTTTGTGCTAGATTAATTAAGGCACTATTTGGATTAGTCGTGTTATCAACGATAAGTTCGAAGTAATTAAAATCTGCTGCATCACTATTCGCATCTGCTAAATTTTGCAAGTAAAGAGTGAATTCAGCATTATTGCTTTCTGGAATATTGAATATTTCAGCCACCTCGACGGTTAATTGAGGATCCTCAGCAGGTTGCGTCGCATAACTAAGTTGCTCTCCATCTTCTCCTAATAAGCCAGGTATAACATACTCTGGTCGTCCTGGACCAAATAAATCATCTGGATTTGCCGCTTCAAAATCCGCTACTGCTTGTAAATGAGCAGAATAACTGGTATGATCATAATAATTTGATAACTCAGGTCCTTCATAAGGGCAAGAAGTACGACCACCAATAGTTGAAAATATTGGTCCAAATCCATTAAACATATTAATAACATCAACACTCAATACATTTGCAGGATCATTATCACTCAAAGTATAGCTAACTGCTACAGTAGATGTTTCAGATTCTGAAAGCTCATTATTAAAATTTTGATTGGCATAACCACTAGTGGTTGAGCTAATACCAACACCATTAACATCAAACCCTAGACTTAAGCCTACAGATTCATTAATGGCTACAGAGTATACTGTAGATGCCGTATTAACAACAGCCGTTTCAACAGATCTTGTAATCTCACCAACACCTGAATCAAATGAAATATTCTCAGCGAAATTAGTGTCAATTAAATTACGTAGTTGCGTGGCAGCATTAAAATTCTCTTCAGCAAATGTTGTTCCTTCTGCATTATCAAGAGCCTCTTCAATATCCGAAAGATAAGTATCTAAAATAGCTAAGGTTTCTAACTTCAGATTTTCTCTGTCATATAAAGCGCGATACTTATTACGCTCATTTTTAAGAATCGTTAATCTCCATAAATTAATTTGTTGAACATAAAAACTACGTTCTTGTATACCCTCCTCACCTGGAATAGAAATCCCATTATCTATGTTCTGTATTACTAATTCTAAATCTGGAATTAAATTATCAATAATGTACTTTTGAGAATAAACAAATAATGTAGAACCTGGTTCTTCCACAAAAGACAAGGCCTTTTGAGTACTAATATGTAACGTCTCTCCTAAAGTATTAGTGAGTGTATAATTGTCTGAAGCTTCACCAATAATTACATCAGAAGCCTGAACGTTATCGTAAGTTCCGTAGTAGTAATTCTCCGTTTGACCGATGTACAAATCCCCTTCAGATCCTACAAATTCCGGACTACTGCTAGTTGAAATTGTTTGTGAGAATGTGTAAGTCTTAGTTAGATCTTCTCCTGTTTTGGATTGGGTATCTACAGAAATACCTGTATCTATATCTATGGTATTATCGAGTTCAAAAAATGGTCCAGCAGCACCACCTCCAAAGGCAAAATCCACACCTAGAGACACCGTAATGTCTTGAGAAAATCCTCCAGAGGATGTAAAATCGTTGGACTTGGAAAAAGTGATACTTTCACCTTCTTGAATTGCCGCAAAACTATTAGAACCCGGAGGATCTCTCAATATAATATCTGGAATTTCTGGTGCCGTAGTTATAAAGGCTTGCTCACCATCAGATTGACCTCCCATAACTATTCCATCAGTTATTAGATTTTCTGCTGGTGTATTAACCGATTGACTCGGTATATTGTAATTAATAGCAATATTACGTGTAAATGGTGGAAAAATATTTGGCGCACCTGCTGTAAAACTATAGGTAATAAAACTTTGATCATCATCTGATCTTCGAATATTTTCTGACCCATCTAATGCCAAATTATTATTAACAACCAACTCACCATCAATAACAGGAACGATGTCTTCAACTTCAGATCCAGAATCGAAATTAGAATAGCGTTCAAAACTCTTTAATAGAATTTCGTAGTTATAAAACTGTCTGTAAACAGGAAATGCAAAACCTTCTGTTGAGATAATTTGCTCATCAGTCTGCCCTTCATTAAGGACAACTTGTTCATCAGATTCTTGTTCTAAAACCTGTAAAACAGGTGAAGATCTATAAATAAAGTTCTTTTCGTAGTGATATGCCTCACCTTGCTCTAAAGTTCCATCTGGAAAACTAAATTCTGGAATTACAAGATCAACAATCACCGATGCATTTAAGGTTTCATTGCTATCGAGTAAAACAATATTATTTGTATTATTCTGAATAACCACACCATTGGTTTGGTCTACCGTATAATTAATTGGTAATAGATCTACACGATATTCTCCAGTTTCTGGATTCGTTGGAAACGTGAAACTTGTTTGAGGAGTAACATTACTACCTGGAGGTGCGTAACCCAAAGTAATATTAGCCGTACCAATATTGTTTTTAGAACTAACTTCAAAATTTTGATCTATACCATTTACATCTACATAAGTTGGCGCATAAGTTCCTTGAGCACCAAACCCTATTGGTTTCTGTGCTTCAACAGCACCACCAACAACTCTACCAACGGCAGTTACTTTAGTATTATCAATAAATACAACTTGATTTAAAGCATCTTCAAAAAACTCTTCGAGTTCACCTGGTTCTTCTGGAAAGCGACCATTGAATTCAAAATCGTGTCCATTTTTCTCAACCCTAATAAAATGTTCGCCTATTGGTACACTAATCTCAAACTCCCCAAAATTATTTGTTGTTACAGGTTGATTGTTTTCATCTAAAACCAACTGACCATCTACATATATTTGAACATCTTGAGAAAAAATAGATGCATACTCATCTAAAGTGTCATCTGTTGGATCTTCATTTCCTTGATCATTAAGCCAAAATTGACCTTTATCATATGTTAAAGCTCCAATCTGATATTGATTATAACCATCTTGCATAATACTAGCACCACCATTAACTTGGTCTATAGAAGGAAAAACACCTCTGGAATCAAAAATCACCTTACCTCTAAATATAAAAGATGACGTATCTACAAAATCAATTTGATTAACTACTTCAGACCCTTGACCTAAAAACACAAGCTGCTGATTTGGCTCAAACTGATGTAAACCAAAAACTGGCGTTATCGTGAAAGACTCACCAGTACCAGAATATGGAATAGAAGTAATCTCATAGTTACCATTTGCATCTGTAACACCCAATACACCTAGCTGGCTAGAACTTGGAACGTTACCTGCTCCTGTCTCCCATAAGACAGGGTTAGGATCTGTGTCATTTTGTTTTAGACGACCATGATTTTTATTATAGTCAAAACCATTTCTTGATACATCATAAGCAAATTCACCAACACCTTCATTAGCTCGTAGATATGAAATTAAACGAGAATCATTTCCACTGATATAACGTCTAAAATCTGTTCTAATAATATCATCACAATTGTTACTACTAGCATCACAGTACAACGACTCATTCCATATTCTAATTTCATCAATAAACGCTACTTTTCCACCTCCTACATGAACATTTTTCCACTCAGAAACTATACTTAGATTACTTGTTTCAGTTGGAACATTAACGCTAAAGTCTTCATATAAAAAACTGCCATCTTCATCCAACAAGCTGGTCATCACATCTACATAATCTGAGTTTATGGCTCTACCATTTACATATAAAATTGGAACCTCCCCTTGCTCTAAAGCCACAGATATATGGATAAATTGGGTATTGGCGTTGGACACTTCAATTAAAACATCATTACCTCTAGAATCTACAGTGCCTGAAGGAAAATAATCTTGTAAGGTATAGGTTGCACCACCAATATTAACTTCTAAAGCATTGGAAGTTGTTAATATTCTATAACCTACATCGAAGGTATTTATGGATTCTTTTAATCTAAAGAGTCTTATTGGAGTACTAGAATCATCAATAAACGGAGTTTCTGGTTTTACCCAAGCCTGCAGAGTAGCAGCATCAGTAATAATCCTAGACATTTCTCTTATATCAAGAAAATTCGTATTGCTAATTTTTAGAGCGCTACCCAAATTTACCGAACTACCATCAGATTCTGCTAAAATGGTTACATCCTTAAC
>CAYZKX010000077.1:0-9499 GCA_964479055.1 uncultured Flavobacteriaceae bacterium | reverse complement strand
GCTTATATTGTTTGAGGATTATCCATTGGATAAACTTTCCTTAGTTGGAACAATGTTAAATCCTATTGATTTGTCGCGTACATTGATATTATTAAAACTTGACATCTCAGCACTGCTCGGTTATACCGGAGCCATATTCAAGCAATTCTTTGGCACCAGTTATGGACTTTTTATATCGTTTATCATGTTAATAATGTGGGTAATTATGCCCGTAGCACGAATTGTATATAAATCGAAAAGAAAAGATTTTTAAAAAGAAAAAGGCACTTTTAAAAGTGCCTTTTTTTTACAGAAACTGATCTAGCATATACTGCATTAAATCGGTGGTGGTCACAATGCCAACCAACTCACCATTGTCAACTACTGGTAAAGCGTGAAATTCGTTTTTAGCTAATATTTGTGCGACTTCTTTAATAGAGGTATTTGAATTAACTACCACTACATTTTTAGTCATGACCTGATCAATGGAAAACATATTATACACTACAGTATCAACCTCTGTCTCATCATCACCTACAGCATCGGCAAAGCTAATTCGAAGTAAATCTGTATAGCTCAGCATACCTATAATAACATTTCCTGATACAACTGGTATATGTCTAATATGATGTAACTTAAACAAGCGTTCGGCAGTTTCTAAATCATCGGTGCGTTGAACCGCAATAATATTCTTGGTCATTATGCTTGAAATTGGTGTCTTGTGTCTCATAGTTATAGTGCTTTAATATTACTATATAAAAGTACTTCCTTATTGCATAATCTACTATGACAAAAATCATGAAATAGATGTAATAACTAAAGTACCTTTGAGAAAGGTTATCGTAAATAAGCACCTATGGGATCACAAGCTGTAAAACCTATTAAAACTAAGAAACAACAAAAAGAATTCGTTTCTTATTTACTTAAAGACCTTAAAGCATTGGAGCAAATGATACAGACCGATGCTTTTGAAAAAGGCATTCAACGTATTGGTGCCGAACAAGAGATGTGCATCATCGACAAATATTATCGCCCTTCTTTTAATGCACTCGAAATTCTGGACAAGATCAATGATCCTCATTTTACTACTGAGCTTGGATTATTTAATCTGGAGGCCAATCTAGATCCGTTGGTACTTAAAGGCAAATGTTTCACAGATTTAGAAAATGATCTGTATACGTTATTAGAGAAAGCACGAAAAGCCGCCAACAATATTGAAAAAAACAAAATCATACTTACCGGAATACTGCCCACCTTTCAACGCAAAGATTTGGTGTTCGAAAACATGACGCCTTACGAACGATATAAAACACTCAACGATATGATGCGTAGTATAAAAGGTGATGATTTCAAACTCCTAATTCGCGGCGTTGATGAACTCATCGTGGAGCATGAATCAATTCTATTTGAAGCCTGTTGTACGAGTTTTCAAGTACATTTACAGATAGGTCTTGACAACATTATTGATAAATACAATTGGTCACAGGCCATAGCAGGGCCAATACTATCGGTAATGACAAACTCGCCTATGTTATTGGGTAGAGAATTGTGGAGTGAAACACGTATTGCTCTTTTTCAACAAAGCATAGACTTGCGAAATAACGCTCAACTATTAAGAGAACAAAAACCTCGTGTTTCATTTGGAACAGACTGGGTAAGAGATTCTATTTTAGAACTTTTCACGGACGATGTGGCAAGATATGCGCCATTAGTTACTACCGATTTTGAAACAGATGCACTACAAGACCTGGAAAATGGAATTAAGCCAGAATTAAAAGCCCTTAATCTTCACAATGGAACCCTTTACAAATGGAATCGTGTTTGTTATGGCGTCCATAAAAACATTGCACATTTACGTATTGAAAATAGATATATACCTTCTGGTCCAAGCATAAAGGATGAAATCGCAAACGCTATGTTTTGGGTTGGTGTGATGCAAGGCATGCCAGACGAATACAAGAACATTTGGGAAAAAATGTCATTTAAAGACGCCCGTGGTAATTTTGTAAAAGCATCTAGAACAGGTATGGACACCTATTTCAATTGGTTTGGCGAAGGTATTTCGGCTAAAGAATTAGCAAAAACCGTCTTAATTCCTATGGCTCGTGAAGGATTGAAAAAATCTGGAATTGAATTAGTTGATATGGATTATTATTTGGGTCTCATTGAAAAACGCATTGATAATAACATCTCTGGTAGTAAATGGTTGGTTCGTAGTAATCGTAAACTGAAAGAAACATTATCAAATGGTGAGGCCAGTATTTTACTCACCTATCACTTACATAAAAATCAATGGGAAGATGAGCCTATTCATAAATGGGAATTGGCAAAACCATTTGATAAAGGTGAATCGTACTCACAAAACAAAGTTTATAAAATCATGACCACTGAACTCTTTGTAGTTAAAGAGAATGATCTAGTGGAATTGATTGAAAATATCATGAAATGGAAGAATATTCACCACATTCCTGTAGTAAATAATAAAAATAAAATTGTAGGATTGATTTCAAGTTCAACAATTGCTGCTCTTAAAACTCAAGATAACATAACAGCAAAAGAGATCATGACCACCAATATCTTAACCGCACGTCCCGAAACTACAATGACAGAAGCGAAACAAATGATGCAAGAAAATGACATTCATTGCCTTCCCATTTTAGATGATGATGAGCTAGTTGGAATGCTGACTTCAACCGATCTTCAAAAAATGAATTCTCAACCTATAACTCAATATCATAGTGTCAATTAAATTAGTCCCAAGTCATAAAGACTTACATGATCATATTCTGTTTGCTCAGCGTAATTATATTGATGCCGTAACTTTTGTGTGTATAGGAAGCATTCATGGTAATGAACAAGCAGGTGTAAAGGCTTTGCAAAACATTGCTAATGCTATTCTATCCAAAAACATCAATCTCGTTGGTAACTTCTATGCCCTAGAAGGCAATCGCAGTGCCTTTAAAAAGGGAATTCGCTTTCAAGATAAAGACTTGAACAGGATGTGGACCAATGATCAAATTGAACACATCAAATCTCTGGAATATTTTGATAGTTTAGAAGATAAAGAACAATTTGAATTGTATTCTACCATCAAAAAAATTCTCACTAACCATAAAGGTCCATTTGTTTTTGTGGATCTTCATACTACCTCTGCCGATACCGTTCCATTTATAACAATTAGTGATTCCTTAAATAACCGGGAAGCCGCGTCAAAGTTTAACTTACCTATCATCCTGGGTATAGAAGAAACACTTGATGGACCATTGCTAACCTATATTAATGAGTTTGGACATATTTCTCTTGGTTTTGAAGCTGGGCAGCACAAAAGTAAAGATGCGGTCCTTAATTGTGAGGCGTTTATTTGGCTCATGATGGCGCAATTTGGTTTGGTTGAAAAATCACAGTTCCCATTTTTAAAATACCACACACAACTTCAAGTTTCCACATCAAAGATGGGTTTCTATGATATTACATATAGACATGCCCTTCGTCCATTTCATCGTTTTAAAATGCTCGAAGGGTTTGTTAATTTTGATCCACTTATTAAAGGACAACCCTTGGCAATTGAAGCCAATCAAAAAATTAATTCTGCTTTTAACGGCTTTATTTTCATGCCCCTGTATCAAGAACAGGGAGAGGATGGATTCTTTATAACTAATAAAATATCAAAATTTTGGTTGGGTTTTTCAACTCTGGTCAGGACCTATAATTTACATAAATTATTACCACTTCTACCAGGTGTGAGACAGGATAAAAATCATGATTATACTTTGATTGTAAATCCAAGGGTAGCGACATTTTTAACCACAAAGATCTTCCATCTCTTTGGTTACAGAAAAAAAGTATTAAGAGACAATAAACTACATTTCATTAAAAGGGATAGAAAAATCTCGCCGTTTATTTAGTGTATTAAATATGACAATCCATTACCGAAGTTGCTTCCATAATCGGTTCGGGTGAAAGAAATGGGATGCCCAAGCCCAATCCCCTAATAATAAAGAGTATACCAATAATTACTACAACTACTGGAATAGCTTTTTGTATACGCTGCTTTACCTTTGAATTTAAAAATTTACCCAGATAAATTGCAGTGGTCATCATAGGAATTGTTCCAATTCCAAAAAGAGTCATATACAGACTACCTTGAAAAGCATTTGGCATGGCTAAAGAGGCAAATACGGCCATATATACTAATCCGCATGGTAAAAATCCATTTAAAAAACCTATGGTCAACAAAGCATCAGGAGTTTTCTTTTTAAGCGCAGTCCCCAAGGCAGTCTTGATTTTGGAAATTAACCTATAAATTGGTTTGGAGAAATTAAATCTGGAGAATGTTTTTGAAGGTGTTACTATGGCTAAGATCATTAACACTCCAACAATTATCGATAATTGCTGTTGCAAGCCGAAGATGTACAAACTTCTACCAATGAGTCCAAAAAATAGTCCGATTAGACTATATGCCAAAAGACGACCAATGTGATAAGTTGTAATTTGTACAACTTTGTTAGTAGTATTTTGTCTGTCTACCGGCAACATAAATGCTATTGGGCCACACATGCCAATGCAGTGTAAGCTTCCCAAAAGACCTAATATGAATGCCGACCAGATCATTTAGTAAATGATTTCCTTTTTGTAGAGATAGGACTTTCCATTATATTTCCAGTCTACTTTAATGTTCCATCGACCATCCAACAAACGGTTGTCAGGTATGAGCAAATTGTGGTTTGACAATGAAATCTGGGATTCAAAGTCAAATTGCTTGTTAGATGGTCTATAAAGGAACACTGTACCTTGTATCTTTTGTGCTGTAAACGATTTTGGAAAACTGAGCAATAGCCCTTCGTCCGTTTTACGCCAACTAATATTTTCATCAAGGGCTTTGGCATTGTTTTCTTTGTCAATGTTCTTCTGGTATTCTAGTTCTTCTTTATAATAATCTTCAGTAACCAGATCGTGATCATATTTGTCATCAGTATTCATACTAATAACGAAATACATGATAAAGGCTATAAAGGCTATAAAGGCTATGACTATTCCTGTTCCCCAATTAAGTTTCATAATTCATTTATTTATAACTACGAGGGCCTAAAAAACGTACTGAAGTGGTTTCAATAATAGTATTATCACTCCACACTTCGATCACTAAATTTATTTTATCGCCCTTCAATTCTTTTCTATCAATTTCTATAAACAAGGTGCCCTCAGCGAGTCCCTGTTCGGGTATGCTAAAAGTATCAGAAGTCGATACAATTTTAATTTCACCTGGTTGATTTCTCAGTTTAAATTTTACTTCATCAATAGACCTAGTAGTTTTATTTATTAATTTATAGGTAAACACATTACTTATGATGTTACCTTCTTTATGCTCGTACAATTGTCCTGGCAATCTCAATATTCGTGCCTCAACGTCATTGCGTAAAACCAGCATTCCTGCTAAAACTCCACATAGAATTACCAATACTGCTATGTAGCCTTTCATTCTGGCGGTTAACCTGAATTTCTCTTTCTTTTCAATTTCGGCCTCGCTGGCATATCTAATTAGTCCTTTAGGAAGCTTGATGCTCTCCATGATATGATCACATTCATCAATACAAGCCGTACAGTTCACGCATTCCATCTGGGTGCCGTTTCTAATATCAATTCCTGTTGGACATACATGCACGCATTGCAAACAATCAATACAATCACCATGACCTAAAGCTTGTCTGTCTTCATTTTTTCTAAATTTCTTTCTTCCATTAGCACCCTCACCCCGCTTGTGATCATAGGCCACAACTATAGATTTAGTGTCCAGAAGTACACCTTGCAGCCGACCATAAGGACAGGCAATAATACATACTTGTTCTCTGAACCAAGCAAATACAAAATAGAAAACTGCCGTGAAGATGATCAATGGAAACAAAGTCCCTAAATGCTCAAAAGGTCCATCGGTTATATATTTTATCAATTTATCACTGCCAATCAAATAGGCAAGAAAAACATTGGCGATCAAGAATGAGATCAGGAGAAAAATAAACCATTTAAAAAGTCTCTTTCTTATTTTTTCTGCATTCCATTCTTGTCTGTCAAGTTTTCTTTGTTTGTTTCTGTCACCGTCAATCCAATACTCAATACGTCTAAACACCATTTCCATAAAAATGGTTTGCGGACAAATCCAACCACAAAATATCCGTCCAAATCCAACCGTGAACAAGGTGACAAAGATGACACCAATAATCATTGATATCACCACGAGATGAAAATCTTGCGGCCAGAACGGATTACCAAAAATATTAAATCGCCGTTCTAGTATATTGAACATCAAGAACTGGTTCCCATTGACTTTGATAAAAGGGGAAACAAATAAAATGGTTAGCAACAAATAGCTTACAATCTTACGTCGCTGATAATAACGGCCACTTGGTTTTTTGGGATAGATCCAAGCGCGTTTACCCTCATCATTGATGGTACCTATAGAATCCCTAAATGATTCATTCCCTTGAGCTTCCACAACCTGACATGCTTTGCTTTTACTGTACTTGAGTAGAATCGGTCTCTACCTCATTTATTTCAGATGTTGATTCTTCGGTATTCTGAGGTGTCCATAGCTCTCCTTCTGGTGCCTTTGGTTCAGCGGGTGTTGTACCTTGGAACTTTAGGATGTAACTGGAAACCTGAGCCATTTCTGCAGGTTTCAATAATTGATTCCATGCGATCATTCCTTTACCAGGACGTCCGCCTTCTGACACCACTCTAAAGATATCTTTAATACCTCCACCACTTATCCAATATGCATCTGTTAGGTTTGGACCAATACCTCCTCCACCATCAGCTTTGTGACAAGCAACACAGTTTTCCTCAAAAATACGTTTCCCGGAAGAGAGATCTGCCGCATCAGTCAAAATCTCAACAGTATTGACATCTACTAAATCCTTTGCATTTTTCTTATATTCATCAATAGCGATTCTTGCTTTTGCATATTCAATTTCCAATTCTTGGTATTGTCCTTCACCATTAAAAACGTGATAACGTAGTAGGTATACAGCACCAAATATTATGGTTGCGTAAAACCCATATAACCACCAAGGTGGAAGATTATTATCCAACTCTTTTATTCCATCATAATTATGGTCTAAAATAATTTCGTGCTCTTCCTCAATAGGTTTTGAGCCTAATAATTTTATGTAGGTAGCCTTAATCCAAGCCACAATTTTTGATGGTTTGGCCTTTTCGGCATCATAACGCGCCTTGGCTTCTTTGTCTAAGGTTTGATACAATACGTTATTCAATGACTCTACAATAACTTCAATAGCAATGAGTATTAAAAGCACAAGCATTAAGAAGATCAACACCGTGGGTTGGTTGATGAATGCAGGCATATCTCCTGAATCAACAAAATATTCAACAAGTGCTGCTATGATAAAAAATACAACGAGTACGCGTATCCAGGATGGCATTAATTTTCTCATAATTCAGATGTGTTTTGATTATCAAAAGGTATATTGCTTACCCTTTTTATATAGTCTTTTTTAGCCGTAATCACCCACCAAAAAAGTGCTACAAAAAAGATGAAAAAAATGAGCAACGAGATCATTGGATATATTTCAATTCCCGTTATACTCTCCATGTGATTTTTAACAAATTTTAGCATGATCTTAGTTTTGTGAGGTTACTTCTTGATTCACTTTAATATCAGTACCTAATCGCTGTAAATACGCAATTAAGGCTACAATTTCACGATTTCGCATTTCAACAAAATCGGCACCACTAGAAGCTTTATCTGCCTCATAAGCCGAGACAAAATCAGGATCTGTGTATAAGTTCTGTTCAATTTGTGTACCCTGTTCTAGCATATTGGCTTGGGCATTTTGGATTTCTTCATCAGAATATGGCACTCCAAGTTTCACCATAGCTCTCATTTTTGCTTCTGTTTGAGATTTATCTAATTCAGAATGCACCAACCATTGATATGCTGGCATTATGGATCCTGAGGAGGTGCTTTGAGGATCATACATGTGATTTAAATGCCAGTTATCAGAATACTTGCCACCAATGCGATGTAGATCTGGTCCCGTTCGTTTACTACCCCATAAGAAAGGATGGTCATAAACAAACTCACCTGCTTTGGAATACTCTCCGTATCGTTCAACTTCACTTCTAAAAGGTCTTATCATTTGAGAATGGCAGGCATTACAGCCTTCTCTAATATAAATGTCTCGGCCCTCTAACTCCAAAGGTGTATAGGGTTGTACACTGGTAATGGTTGGTACGTTTGATTTAACCATCAACGTTGGAATGATTTGAACAATGCCACCTATCAATATGGCTATTGTAGCAAAAATGGTAAGCTTCACAGGTTTACGCTCTAACCACGTATGATAACTTTCACCAGCAACACGTTTTTTTGAAACGCGTTGTAATGCAGCAGCTTCAGCTAATTCATCAGTTACTCTTACTCCTGATCTTCTAATGGTAACTATAATATTATAAGCTAAAATGAGCATTCCAAAAATGTATAAAGAACCACCTATAGCTCTCATCCAATACATTGGTATGATCTCTGAAACTGTTTCTAAGAAATTACCATAAGTCAATGTGCCATCAGGATTGAATTGCTTCCACATACTGGCTTGAACAAAGCCTGCGACATACATTGGTAAAGCATAAATAATAATACCCAGAGTTCCTACCCAAAAATGAAGGTTCGCCAATGGGGTTGAGTATAGTTTGGTTTTAAATAGCCGTGGAATGAGATAGTAAATCATACCAAAGGCTAGGAAACCATTCCACGCCAAAGCACCAACATGAACATGAGCTATAATCCAATCGGTAAAATGCGCAATGGCATTGACGTTTTTGAGGGATAACATTGGCCCTTCAAAAGTCGCCATTCCGTATCCTGTAATCGCAACTACCATGAATTTAAGTACAGGATCTGTACGTACCTTATCCCAGGCCCCTCTCAAGGTCAATAATCCATTGATCATACCTCCCCATGACGGCATTATTAGCATTACTGAAAACGCCACACCCAAATTTTGAGCCCATTCTGGTAGAGCTGTGTACAGTAAATGGTGTGGTCCCGCCCAGATATAAATAAATATCAAGGACCAGAAATGTACAATCGATAGGCGATAAGAATATATAGGTCTATTAGCGGCCTTAGGTACAAAATAATACATCAGCCCTAAAAATGGTGTAGTCAAAAAGAAAGCCACAGCATTATGACCATACCACCATTGTACCAATGCATCTTGAACGCCAGCATACACCGAATAACTTTTTAATGCACTAACTGGCATTTCAAGACTATTAAAAATATGAAGTACCGCTACGGTAACAAATGTTGCTAAATAGAACCAAACGGCTACATACAAATGACGCTGGCGCCTTTTCAAAATGGTCCAAATCATATTCACACCAAAAACAACCCAAACAATAGCAATGGCAATGTCTATTGGCCATTCCAACTCGGCATATTCTTTAGAAGTAGTAATTCCAAGAGGGAGTGTTATAGCTGCTGCAACAATTATTAACTGCC
>CAYZKX010000076.1:0-9517 GCA_964479055.1 uncultured Flavobacteriaceae bacterium | reverse complement strand
CAGCTACTGATGAATGTGGTAACACAGCGACTACCTCGGCTACTTTCACTATTGTTGACACAGTGGCTCCTAATGTGGTGACTGATTATGATGAAACACTAGACGTGAACTGTTCAGAAATTCCTGAAATTCCAGACTTGGTATTCGAAGACGCATGTTCATCTGATATTACAGTTGAATTTGAAGAATCATCTACTTACGATGGCACAGAGAATGATTATGAAATCACTTATGAGTGGACTGTATCGGATGAATGCGGTAACACTAATATATATACACAAATATTATTTGTAACTAATCAATCGGATGTCGTTGGTAACGATGGATCATTATGTATTGATGATAGTCCGGTTGACCTGTTCGCTTATTTATCAGGCGACTATAGTACAGATGGTACTTGGACAGTAACTTCTGGAAATGCAACTATAGATGGTAGTGTTTTTGATCCTTCTACTGTTGAATTAGGTGCATATGAGTTCACTTATACCGATGAAAGTGCATGTGCTACAAATGCGGTAGTTGTAATTGATGTAAACGATGATTGTGTAGTTCTACCTTGTGGTACCGAAGACGTAATAATCTCCAAAGCTATAACGCCAAATGGAGACCAATGGAATCAATATTTCGAAATAAAAGGTGTTGAGACTTGCGGATTTACCATTGAAGTACAAATATATAATCGTTGGGGAGCTAAGGTTTTTGAATCTTCGAATTACCAAAACGATTGGAGTGCAACAGCACCTAGCGGTGCCGTAGGATCTGCTGGTAAAGTACCAACAGGCACATATTATTACATAGTTGTATTAAGAGACAGTGGATTGAAACCATTTAGTGGTCCAATCTATGTAGGAACCCGATAAATTTAACCTATTTATAGTATCATGAAAAAGTTTACTAAGTTTAGCATAATTGCCTTCCTACTGTTCAATTGCTCAATAGCACTTGCTCAGCAGTTACCCCAGTTTACGCAATATATGTATAACACTATCTCTATAAATCCAGCCTACGCTGGAAGTAGAGAAACACTAAGTATAGTTGGCTTACACAGAAGTCAATGGACTGGTATAGAAAATGGACCAACAACACAAACTATATCCATTCATTCGCCTTTGCGAAATGAAAAGGTTGGATTAGGGTTTTCATTTATAAATGACCGCTTAGGATATGAAAATTTTACATATTTATATGCTGACTTTTCATATACCGTTAATCTAAATCAAGAATTGAAACTTGCGTTTGGTCTTAAGGCTGGATTTACCAATTATTTCTTGGATCAAGAATTACTTAATGATCCATCTATTATTGAAGATCCGTTTTTTAATGATGTATCTAATAGATGGAGTCCAAATATAGGCGCTGGTGCTTATTTACACACCAACAAGTGGTATATAGGTTTATCGACCCCTAGAATATTAAATACAGATCATAATGACAATGTAGATTATGTGGCTACAGACCGTGTAAGTTACTATTTGACTGGTGGAATGGTATTTGATTTAAGTGAAAATACCAAATTAAAGCCTGCTTTCTTAGTTAAAGCAACTAATGGTGCTGCATTATCATATGATTTGACAGCTAACTTTTTATTTTATGAGAAGTTTTGGTTAGGCGCAGCTTATCGTTTTAATGAATCAGCTGGGGCCTTAGGCGCAATAGCAGATTGGCAAATTTCACAGCAATGGCGAATAGGTTATGCCTATGAACATCCTATTTCAGACATTAGACCTTATTCTAGTGGTACTCACGAAGTATTGCTAATGTTTGAAGTATTTAAAAGTAAACGTGTTAAATCCCCAAGATATTTCTAAAAAATTACAGTAATGAGAACAAATTTATTTATCATATTATTAGTTTTTACTACTACCTTAACTTATGGTCAGAAGCAATTGGCTGATAAGTTCTTTGAAAACTATGCCTACATTAAAGCCAGTGAGCTTTACCAAAAAGCCTATGAGAAAGGTGATGACAGTGAACACGTTTTAACGCGATTAGGAGATTGTTTCTACAACAATTCTGATGCAAATCAGGCGGCCAAATGGTATAAGCTGGCACTAGAGAATCATAGTGATATAGCTCCTGAATACATCTATAAGTACATTCAAACTCAACGTAGTCTAGGTAATTATGCTGAAGCCAATAATTGGTTACAGAAATTTAGTGATAAACTGGCAAATGATTCAAGAGCATCTGAAATTGTTAGTAATCTTCAGGTTTATGATGACCTTTCATCAACTGATCAAGTCTATGTTGAGACTAAGAATCTCGATATTAACTCCAGTTTTTCTGAGTTTGGTGCATTTATAAAAGGTGATACCGTTTATTTTGCATCTACAAGAAATACCGATGGTAAGATCTACAAATGGAATGAAGAGCCTTTTTTAGATATCTATCAAGCTTCTATTAGTAGTGATAGTTTAGGTGTTAAACAATTTGCAAATGCTGGAATCATTCCATCGTCTGATGTGAACTCTGACTATCATGAAGCTTCTCTAGCCATTACAAAGGATGGCAAGACTATGTATTTTACACGAGATATTCTAAATAAACGTAAACGTTTAAAGTATGACAATGAAGGTACGACCCAATTTCATATATACAAAGCAACATTTAACAACGGTGCTTGGGAGAATATTGAGGAATTGCCATTTAACAATGAGCTATACTCCTATGGACATCCTGCTTTGAATACTGACGAATCTAAATTGTATTTCGTCTCCGATCAAGAAGGTGGTCTGGGCCAAACCGATATCTATTCTGTAACAATTAATGATGATGGCACGTATGGTGAGACAGTAAACTTAGGTCCATCTGTAAATTCAGAGGGTCGCGAGATGTTTCCATTTATTGCTAAAGACAGTACTTTGTATTTCTCTTCAGACGGATATCTAAATCTTGGACTATTGGATATATTTAAATCTGATGTCTTGAAAGGAAATGATACGGATCCTATTAATATGGGTGCTCCGTATAATAGTGGTGCAGATGACTTTGCATTTTATATTGATACTGAAACTGAAGAGGGATTTTATTCTTCAAATCGTGAAGGTGGGAAAGGTAGTGATGATATATACTGGTTCTCGGCTTATCAATGTATGCAAGTTATAAAAGGAACTGTATATAACAGTGAAACCCTAAATCCTCTTAGTGATGCTGTTGTACAGAAGATAGATGAGAATGGTAAAATTTTAGAAGAAGTAAAAACAAACGAACTTGGTGAATATGAGTTTGAGTGTGATTGTGATCAGACGTATACCATTCTGGCCAAAAAGAATGATTATAAAGATGATTACAAAAATGTAAATACGACAAATGAAAAAGATAAGATCCATGGTATTGACCTCCATTTAATTCCATTGATAAAAAACGATCAAATAGTAATCAATCCTATTTTCTTTGACTTTGATAAGTGGAACATCAGAACTGATGCTCAATATGAGTTGGAAAATATTGTTGATGTGATGCGTGAGCATCCTGATATGGTGATCAAAATTGAATCGCATACGGATAGTAGAGGTTCTGATCGTTATAACATGAAATTATCAGATAGAAGAGCAAAGTCTACTAGAGACTACTTATTGTCTCGTAATATAGCACCAGATCGTATAGAGAGTGCTATTGGATACGGTGAATTACAATTGCTCAACGAATGTGCAAATGGTGTACGTTGTTCTAAAGAGCAACACCAGGAGAACAGACGTTCTTATTTCTATATTATAAAAGATTAATTAGGGGACTTTTTTAGCTTTTAATGGCGACATTAAATTGCAGTTGATTGAAAAGAAACTATTGTTTTAGTACGTAATATGTTATTTTCTTCCCTAATTTAATTTGAAGAGCGAGCTTCATTGCTCGGTTAACTTATTACTAGAAAGCCATTTCTTAACAGAAATGGCTTTTATTATTCTCAAGGGTTAATGTCCTTAGCTTTTAAATTAATGGATTGATTTCTCCTTCTATTTCAAATAATAGGTACATTAGCTAAAATAAGTACTTATATATTGAAAACAATTGTTTCAATTAAATGGTTATTTGATCATCTAAATGAACCTGATCTCATAGTCTTAGATGTCAGTCTAAAGTCTAATATTGAAGGAAGTAGTACTCAAAGTGAAGGTACTATTCCAAATTCTCGTTTTTTTGATCTAAAAAATGACTTTACTGATGGAACTAGTCCTTTTCCTAATACAATACCTTTACCACAATCTTTCGAAAAGGAATGTAGAAAGCTAGGTATTTCTAACGATTCGAAGATCGTCGTATTTGACAATTTTGGTGTTTATTCAAGTCCAAGGGCTTGGTGGCTGTTTCGTGTTATGGGACATGAAAATATTGCAGTGTTGGATGGTGGCCTCCCTAAATGGATCGTAAATGGATTTCCAACTACCATGAAACATTCAAATGACTATGAGAGCGGCTCTTTTAAGGCCAGATATCAGAATCATTTGGTGGTGCAATTTAATGACATAGTTAAAAATATCGACGATGCAACATTTTGTGTTGTCGACGCACGATCGTCCGGACGGTTTAATGGTATAGAACCAGAACCCAGAACGCACCTCAAAAGTGGCAGTATACCACATTCTGTTAATATGCATTATAAAGCAGTTTTAGATGGCTTTACTTACAAATCACCCGAAAAACTGAAACAATTATTTGATAACGTTTGCGGTTCAAATAAAGAATTGGTGTACAGCTGTGGTTCAGGATTAACCGCCTGTATCATTATGCTGGCCGGTCAATTGGCAAATAAAAAAAGCCTAAGAATTTATGATGGCAGTTGGACAGAATGGGCCGAGCGCAATGCGCTTTATTCATAATATTATACAAAAAGGTGGCCTGTTATTTGACAGGCCACCTTTTCATTCTAAAAAATAATTAAGCTAATATGAAATTTTCACGGGTTATTTTAAAAATATGTTCGTATAGTACCATTTTCCATTTTCATCTTTTTCAGCTGAAATATCGAAATATTCATAATCACCTTCTATAATATTACGGTGACCATCACTGTTGATCCAAGCATTTACAACCGACTCCGCTGAACTATAAGCATAAGCTACATTTTCGGCTACCGAACTAGCACCAACAGTATTAATCAAAGTGGCGCGACGCTGATGAAAATTGGCATGTGATACTTCTTCATTCTCTATCATGTAATCAGTATGATTAAAGGCAACAGCCTTTATTTGATCCATATTTTGCAGAGGTGATAAGTCATTTTGAATGCGGTATGCATTTATCAATTCTACAATCTCTATTTCAATGATTTTTGTTTGCGGAACAAAGTCGGCAACAATAGTTTCGATTTGAGCATCATCTACTGTATCAGTCGAGCATGAAAATGATAGCACAGCAAACAAGGCTACTGTTATTAAAGTAGGTTTCATCGTAGGTTAATTTCGATTTGGTATAGTAAAATTATACACCTACGATGAAGAGACTGTTAACAAAATGTTAATTTCGATAAAATACGTGTCTTTCGTCGATTTTTTATGATTTTAATCGATGAAATGCAACTATTATTATGTTTTATGAACTTTTAATCGAATTATTAAAGCACTTAATCGATTTCAAATATAATCTAAATTATGGAGATAGACGTTCAATTTTCCAGCTAAAATCGTTAGAAAGCTGATAACGTATACGATCATGCAGTCTATTAGCTCGACCTTGCCAAAACTCAATCTCAATAGGCTTTACAAGAAATCCGCCCCAATGTTTTGGGCGCGGTACTTCTTTTCCTTCATATTCCTGTTCAGCGGCCTTCAACTTCTCTTCAAGAAACTCTCTATTAGGGATAGGTTGACTTTGATTAGATATCAATGCACCCAACTGACTTCCTTTGGGACGTGTTTCAAAGTAGCCATCACTTAGATTTTCTGCAATTTTTTCGGCCTTGCCCTTTATTATGATCTGCCGTTCCGCAGCATGCCAAAAAAATGACAGGCAAACATTATTATTGAGTGCTATGGACTGTCCTTTATCACTTTGATAGTTGGTATAAAAAATGAACCCCTCGTAGGTGTATTTCTTTAAGAGCACTACTCTACTTTTTGGATAACCATCCTTACCAATTGTAGACAAAGTCATGGCATTGGCCTCGTCAATGGTATTAGACTTCTCAATCTCATAAAACCAAGATTGAAACAATTCCATAGGATTCTCTGGAACTTTATTTTCATCAAGTTCATTCTTTACATATGCCTTCCTATAATTGCTGAGATCACCTTCCATGAATTATTTTTTATTATTTAAAATAATTATATAGCTTTACACATCACATGAACTTTGAATCAAGTCCATTTAAAGACAAATATAAGCATGTTAAAAAAGAATTTCCATTTGGAAATTTTTATTTATGTGATAATTTCTACATTGCCGAAATAAATGAAGGTGTACATTTTAGCTGGGAGTACGCCCATCAATTAGCAGATCTTGTTGAAGAATACTACGGCAAAGGTGTTACAATTGGTTGGATTTCCAATCGTTTAAATTCGTATTCAATAGATCCACAATCGTGGATAAAATTCCATGAGCATTACAATTTTTTAAAGGCTGGAGCTATTGTAAGTTACAACCGCATTAATTATATCAATGCAACAATTGAAAAGCAGTTCTCCAAACTTAAAATCAAAAGATGTCATTCTTTGAGTCAAGCCCTCGAATGGATCACTAATTTTAAGATCACGTAAAATCAAAACTTTTACCTTCTTCGGCCAATTCAACTTGATCAAAATTGACTTTAGCCTCGGTTCTAAAAGCTTCTAAATCATCATATCGCGTTGAGTAGTGACCAAGAATAAGAGTCTTTGCATTAGCCAGCGCTGCTATTTTTGCTGCTTGTTGTGCTGTACTGTGTTTAGTTGGTTGAGTAAGCGATTCATGTTTATTCAAAAAAGTAGATTCATGATACAATACATCAACACCCATAATTATTGGAACTATGGATTCTGAATAGGCAGTATCACTACAAAAGGCGTAACTTAATGGTGATTTAGGATCTTGCGTCACACTCTCATTTTTAATGATTATACCATCATTGTTTTCTACATCAAAACCCTGTTTCAATTTATTAAAATAAGCCTTGTCAATGTTGGCCTTTTCTGCCTTTTTAATATCTAGTTTTCGATCTCCTGGTTTTTCTTTAAACAAAAATCCATTAGTATAAATACGATGTTTTAAAGGAATAGTGGTTACACTAACTTTATCATCTTCAAAAATAACCTCAGACTGGGTTGCCTCAAGCTCGTGAAAAATGAGCTTGTAATTGGTCCATGAATTGGCTAATTTCATTTGCAATGTGATGACTTCCTTCAACCCTTTGGGTGCATAAATGTGAAGGTCTGACTCACGTGTTAACAGCCGAAACGTTGATATAAGACCAGCCAAACCAAAATAATGATCACCATGCAAGTGAGAAATAAAAATATGTTTGATTCTTGAGAACTTTATTTGGTGTTTACGCAACTGTACCTGAGTACCTTCTCCGCAATCTATTAAAAAGATATGATTGCCAATTTCTAAGACTTGAGCAGTAGGAAAAGTATTTTTACCTGGAGTTGCACTATGACATCCTAAAATGGTTAATTTCATAATTACAACCCTAAATCACGTTCCATTTCTTCCATTTCAATTATATCATAGGCTTCCTGCAAAGTTGGGACAACCACGAGTTCATCAGGTACTTCATCAAAATCGACTTTATCCGTCACAATAACAAAAGAATGTTTTTGGGCACGATGAGCATTAGACAACTTTAAAAATGCTATTAGATCATCTAACATGATTTCGCTATTCGTAAGTAAATTAATAACCACATTATTGTGGCTAAAACGATGTTGCGATTCAGTTATTTGACTTACCAAATCATGGATGTTTGAGGAATTGTCTGTAATGACTACTATTTCTCCGTCTTTATCAAATTGCATTATGATTTTATTTTTGATGCCAGTAAATAAATTACAGCCATTCTAATGGCTACACCGTTTTCTACCTGATTTAAGATTATAGCCTGTTTAGAATCGGCAACATCACTAGTAATTTCCACACCTCTATTAATAGGTCCAGGATGCATTATAGTGATATTCTTGTCAATGGAGTCCAATAGTTCTTTATTCACACCATATTGCTGTACATATTCTCTTGTAGTCGGAAAATAGCTTACTTCCATGCGCTCGTTTTGAACCCTTAACATATTCGCGACATCACACCAATTGAGTGCGCGCCGCAAATTAGTTTCTACTTTAACTCCAAGATCTTCTATATACTTAGGCAATAGTGTTTTAGGACCACAAACCATAACATTGGCGCCTTGCAGTTGCAAAGCGAAAATATTGGATAGTGCCACACGACTATGCAATATGTCGCCAACAATAACCACATTCTTATTTCTGACCTCCCCAAAGCGTTCACGAATAGAGTACGAATCCAATAAAGCTTGTGTAGGATGCTCATGTGCGCCATCTCCTGCATTAATGATACTTGCATCAACATGGTTTGATAAAAACACGCATGCTCCAGGGTTAGGATGTCTCATAACCACCATATCCACTTTCATTGAAAGAATATTATTCACTGTATCAATAAGCGTTTCTCCTTTTTTAACTGAGGATTGTGAAGCCGAAAAATTAATAACATCGGCTGACAGCCGCTTCTCGGCCAATTCAAATGACAATTTTGTTCGTGTGGAATTTTCAAAAAACAGATTGGCTATGGTAATATCACGTAATGAAGGTACTTTTTTAATAGGCCTGTTGATCACTTCTTTAAAATGATCGGCTGTTTCAAAAATGAGTTGAATGTCATCTTTAGTCAAGTGTTTTATTCCCAGTAAGTGATTGACGCTTAGTTCACTCATGTATTCATTTTTAACTCTCTATTAAAATTACCTGATCAGTGCCTTCATGCTCCTTCAATTGCACTTTAACTTTCTCTTTATTAATGGCATCAACTTGTAATCCTTTGTAGTTAGGTTGTATTGGTAAATGCCGGCTAAAGCGACGATCGATTAATACCAAAAGTTCTATTTCACTTGGTCGACCAAACGATTGAATAGCCGTTAATGCTGACCTTATACTTCGTCCAGTATACAATACATCATCAACAAAAACTACCTTCTTGTTTTCTACAATAAAATTAATATGGGTAGAATTCGCCTCCAAGGTCTTTTCTCCACGTCTAAAGTCGTCACGATAAAAGGTAATATCCAAATACCCTTTTTCTATGGATTTAATGTCATAGTCCTCTTTCAAAATCTTTGCCAAACGGTCAACAAGGTATTTTCCTCTTGGTTGAATTCCTATTAAAGCAGTATTTTCAAAAGTGTTGTGATTTTCAATTAGTTGACAAGCCAATCGATGGAGAATGATGTTTACTTCTTTTTCAGTTAGTAAAACTTTTTGACTCATATAATGTTTACAACCTATCTGGAGTGCAAAGTTAAGTCAATTTTTAAAATTAAACCGAAACTAAATCTAATAAAAAAGGCCTTCTAAAATTAGAAGGCCTTTTTTATTTG
>CAYZKX010000075.1:0-9562 GCA_964479055.1 uncultured Flavobacteriaceae bacterium | reverse complement strand
GTTTTAATACCTAATCAGGCGCGCCCAAGATTTTGGATTAAATGGTTTGTAAATCCTTTTGTACATAGGCGAGGGCAAAAATCTTGTATTCGAACTCGTACCCGTCTTGATGTTGTGCCATGGAATAAATTTAATTTAGGAATGGAGTCCACTATCAAAGACTTTTCGGCGGTGAATAATGGAGTAGGTGATGTACTTATTGGTAATAGAACACGAATAGGATTAAGTAACACCATTATTGGCCCTGTTAAAGTAGGGGATGATGTACGATTGGCTCAAAATGTGGTGTTATCTGGATTGAATCATAATTATCAAGATGTGCATACTCCTATACATGAACAAGGGGTGTCAACACAACCTATTGATATTGGAGATGGTTCATGGATAGGAGCAAATGTGGTGATTGTACCCGGAGTAAAAGTTGGTAAACAATCAATCATTGCAGCTGGTAGTGTAGTGACTAAAAATATTCCTTCTTTTTCACTTGCAGCTGGTAATCCAGCCCGCGTATTAAAGCAATACGATTGTAGAACTAAAACTTGGATTAAAATAACGAGTTAATCAATTGTAAGTGAACAATGAGCAATCTATCGATACTAATTGGTAATCAGTCTTTACAGTTACACCAAACAAAGAAGAATTAAAATTTACGGACTAAACAAAATTAATTTTATAATAAAATAATCAAAATGGAAACTCTAAAAATTCTATTCTGGATCTTATTAGGCATAGTAATATATACTTATATAGGTTATGGTTTGCTATTGTATATAATGGTGAAAATAAAGCGTTTAATAAGGGTAAGGACGATTAACAAATCAATTTCCAATGATCTGCCAGAAGTTACATTATTAATTCCAGCATATAACGAAAAAGAATATGTCAAACTGAAGATGAAAAATACAATGGGTCTCAACTATCCAAAAGATAAATTGAAAGTGATATGGGTCACTGATGGTTCTAACGATGGTACAAATAAACTAGTAGAAAAGTATAGCAATGTAGAACTTTATCACAACAACGAGAGGAAAGGAAAAATAAATGCCATTAATAGAGTAATGCCCAAAATAAATACACCTATTGTCATTTTTAGTGATGCAAATACCACTCTAGGGTTAGATTCAATAAGTCATATAGTTAGGTGTTTTAATGATCAAATGGTAGGCTGTGTGTCTGGTGAAAAACGCATATTGAATAAGAACAAAGATGTTGCTGCTGGAGCAGGCGAAGGCCTTTATTGGAAATACGAATCTACACTAAAAAAATGGGATGCAGAGTTATATTCTGCAGTTGGTGCAGCCGGTGAATTATTTGCTATACGAACTGAGTTGTACCAGGAAGTTGAGCCAGATACTATTTTGGATGATTTTATTATTTCGTTAAGAATAGCGCAGTTGGGTTATACTATACAATATAATCCAAATGCTTATGCCTTAGAATCCGCATCTGAAAATGTAAGAGAAGAATTAAAACGTAAGATTAGAATATCAGCAGGTGGAATACAGTCAATAACCAGATTAACTGCGTTATTAAACTTTTTTAAATATGGCTTATTGTCATTTCAATACATTTCACATCGGGTTTTACGTTGGACCATTACGCCATTAAGTTTAATATTGTTAATCCCTATTTCAGCAACTTTAGCCTTTCAGAGCGGCATGATTAATACGTCTTTCTACAATTTCTTTTTCTGGATTCAATTAGGTATGTACTTTATAGCTTTTTTGGGTTGGCTACTAGAGAATAATTCTACCCGTATTAAAGTATTATTTGTTCCATACTATTTCTTAATAATGAACCTTTCTGTTGTACTGGGATTTGTGAGATTTATTAATAATAACCAAACGGTAAACTGGGAACGTGCTAAAAGAGCCGCAATATAATAGACAATATTAAAAAAAATAACGAGACATGAATGTGGGGTTGATAGTTGTAATAAATTCTTTTGAAAGTGAAATACTCAAGACATATTTTATTACCGTAATTAAAGAATTGACTGACGTTAAATTATGTTTTGTGAATAATGGTAGTAGTGAACATGTTCATGAGTTGCTAACAGAAATTGCCGAACAATCCAAAAATGCTTTTGTTGTTAGTGCCAAAAAGAAAAAATCTAGCAACACTGCAATTCGAGCCGGTGCTCGATTTCTTGTTAGTCAATTTAATTTAAAGAGCATAGGTTTTATTATAGCTCCAAACGAATTTAAGTTGTTAGATCTATTGAAGACCTATTCTTGCAATCGTGATACAATTATGATATTTAATCAAAAAGAATTGGAGAAAAGATCAATCAAGCAAACTTTTTATCAAAGATTATTCTCGGTCAATGTCATTCTTGAAAAATTGAATAGTGGTGCCGAAATTCAAAGTGCACTATAAGGACATTAAAAGATTATACCAATTAATTTTTTACAACTCGTCGATAGTTTGTGGTCATCCAACCTTAATGAATTCCTTTATATAGAAAAATTCAAATAAGAAGCTCTTCCTAATGTAATTTTATGGCACTGATAAATTATTTAAACAGTGAATAATAATAATATAATTACGATGTACAAATTTAAACTTTTGAGTCTTTTGGTAATTATTAGTCTGTATTCTTGTTCAAATCCAGAATTGAATAAAGACGAAGAAATATCAATAAATGATATTAATATAAACATTCCAGTAGGATTTGATTATAGTACTTACAAAACTATAAAGGTTCGAATCGATGATAATACACCATATGCTAAATATGATGTTTTTGCATACACCTCTGAATCCTATTTTGTTGGTCTAGAGACTTATGAAGATCAGTATGGTAATATTGTTTCAGATGATACATACCGCAATGATGTTTTGAATAAACAAATATTTTCAGGAGTTATCAATAATGGTGTTATAGAACAATCAATCAACATTCCTACCTTCTATGATCAAGTTTATATACGTAGGAATGATAATCTAAATTTCACATCTTCAATAGAAACAATAGTTGGCGACCAAGTCAATTATGTTTACACCGCTGAATCAACAGGCCGATCTATGCAGAGTACTGTAGTTAATGATTATCTGTATTGTGTTAATGGGTCTGGCGAATTATTTCAAGTTGATCCATTAACAGGAGTTTTGACTTATTTGTCAGATATGCCAATGGGAAGTTGGACTTGTGCAATTGATCAAGAAAATAAAGTATTATATTCTATAGGTAGAAGCAGTCCATATCCATTAATGAAATATTCCATAGAAGCTAATTCTTGGGATATAATTGCTAACCTTGGTATTGGAGGACCTAGATTAGATTTTAACAAGCAAGATCGATTACTCTATTTTTCAAAGAATGATAAACTTTACACTTTTGACCCAGATAGTGGCGAAAATATAGATATATGGACAATTAATGGATTGCACAATACTAGTGGTGGTGACCTTGCATTTGCTGAAGACGGAACTTTATTTTTATGTACGTTCTCTGGTCTGTACAAATTAGAACTGAATGGCAATAATCAATATGACAGTACAAGAATTAGTGCTGATAACTTACCATTCCAACCAACTTCAATGACATTTGATTCTAACCAAGAATTATGGTTATCGAATAATGCTAATAGCTCAGATTTAATAATTATGGATACTATAACTGGTGGTTGGCAATATGTTTATGGTATTAGTGCAGGCAACAACACTGATTTTGAACGAACAATAAATGATCTTACTACTTTTAGAATATATTCTGAAGAGATAGAGAGCATTGATTCCGATGGCGATGGCATACTGGATCGTGATGATTCTTATCCTAACGATTCCAATAAAGCTTTTGAAATTTTTACACCAAGTAAATACGGAACTGGAACTATTGCATTTGAAGATCTTTGGCCATCTAATGGTGACTATGACTTTAATGATGTGGCATTGAATTATCAAGCTATTGCAATATTAAATGCTCAAAATTTAGTTGTTCAACTTGATTTTGTTTGTAAGGTAAAGTCAAATTCTGCCGGATTTGTCAATGGCATCGGCATTGAATTAGAGGGTGTATCGCCTTCACTAATTGATAACATAAATGGGCCAATGTATACAGAAGGCTATATCGATTTGAATCAAAATGGAACTGAATCAAATCAAGAAAATGCGGTTATCATCTTAACTGATAATGCCGACAATATGCTATTTGAAACGACTATTTCAATTGTATTTAATGAGTCAATTACCACAGAAGCTTTAGGTGTTGCGCCATTTAAACCATTTATTATTGCTAACAAGGTTAGAGAGAATGAAGTTCATATGCCTTATCAAAGTACAACATCATTAGGTAATAATTCTATTCAATTTAATGGTAGTAACTATGATCTAGATGGTAATTTTATTTCTAATAATGGATATCCATGGGCAATTAGTATCATCCATGATTTTAAGGTGCCTAAAGAGTCAATTAAGATCTATAATGCTTATAACCACTTTATTAGTTGGGCAGAATCTGGTGGAATTGAATATAAGGATTGGTATAAGGATAATCCTGGAAACCGAAATGACGATATGTTAAAGAATTGAAATAATATAAAATTAAAAGTTATGGCACTAAAAATTAAAGAAAAAGGAGGCGTATTTTTTTTAGAAGGACCAATGAATTGCGAAACAGCTCAGGACTTTAAAAAACATTTAACCTTTATAATGAAACATAATGAACAGATAACTGTAGATATAGAAAAAGTAAATGAGATAGATAATTCAGGGCTTTCAGTTCTTAGAGAATTCTATTCAAATTCTTTAAATCAAAATCGGAAATTTTATATTACAGGTTATGGTTGTAAAGAGATATATGATGATTTCAGAGGAAATAAAATAGCTGTTTAAGAATAACAAATACAAATCAATTTTAGAATCAAGGCCTTACTCTATGTAGTAAGGCTTTTTTGATTTACATTCCGAACTTTTAAGGAATTTTAATCTGCAATTGATTTTTTAATTTAAAACAATTCATCAGCGCCTAAGATTCAATTATAGATTTAAGTGCTATATGACCGATGTCATTTTATTTGAGACAATTCAATATTAATTTTGAGTTATTAATTCTAAAATTAAGGTTATGAGAAATGTAAAACTTTGCTTATTGGCACTTTTGGTAATGCCATTATTAGCATGGACACAGACAGTTGATGATCTTGATTATATTTCACCATTTCACGATGGGGTTGCGGCTGTTCAAAAAAATGGACAGTGGGCATTCATAGATCAAAATGGTGATATTGTGATTGATTTCAGAACGGATGTAGTAATGACCAATACCGAATATGGTAAGTATCCAATTTTTTCTGACAAGAGATGCTTGATCATGAATAAAAAGAACGGCATATCTTATTACGGTTATATTGACCAATCAGGAGATACTGTAATTAAGCCTGAGTTTCTAAATGCGACCAATTATGAGGGCGGACAAGCTATTGTATTAGAAGTATTGAAAGAAACTACAGGTCAGAGTGAGATGTTGGGTAAAAGCGTTGTGTACTATAAGTATTTTGAAGTTATAATTGACAGTAATGGTGAGAACAAGAACTACTTGAATCCTGATGGTGTCAATGTAGTATTGGATAAAGACTTTTTACGTGAGCCACCAAAAATCACATCCAAGAGGATTACGCCTCAGTTGGTTGCAATAAAAGGAGAAAACGGTAAATGGACCGTTAAGAAAGTTAACTAATCTTTGATGAAATTAATTCGATTATTAATTGTATTAATTGTTTTTTTGTCGTGTTCAGATTCTCAGAACAGGATTCTGCCCGAAGAGCGCACAATAATAGAATCGGTCTATTCATCGGTTCTTGTTCAACCAGATAGTTTGTATCAGGCTTATGCTATTGTTTCAGGAATCTTGGATAAAAACCTTATTGAAGAAGGTGATTTGGTCTATCCAGACCAACCTATAATACAGATCATTAATAATACGCCTAAGTTAAATGCTCAAAATGCCAAATTTGCTTTAGATCTTGCTCAGGAAAATTACAGTGGGAGTGCTGATATTCTAGGAAGTATTGAAGATGAAATTAAAGCAGCGAAGCTGAAGTGTAAAAACGATTCCATAAACTATTTCAGACAAAAAAATCTTTGGGAGCAAGATATTGGCACAAAGGTAGATTACGATGTCAAAAAGTTGAATTACGAATTGTCAACTAATAATTTACAGTTGTTGCAAAGTAGGTATTACCGAACCAAAAATGAATTGATCACTGCTGTAAGACAAGCTCAGAATAACTACCAGACCGCATTATTAGCCTCTGAAGATTTTACTGTTAACAGTAGAATAAATGGAATGGTTTACGCCCTTTACAAAGAACCAGGCGAGATTGTTAACACCAATGAACCAATAGCTGCGATAGGCAGTGCGTCACAGTTTGTAATTGAAATGCTTGTAGACGAAGTTGATATTGTAAAAGTAGTTTTAGATCAAGACATATTGATCACCTTAGATGCTTATCCAAATGAAGTCTTTAAAGGCAAAGTCTCAAAAATATATCCAAAAAAAGACGAGCGTAATCAAACTTTTAAAGTAGAGGCCGTTTTTGATATCGGTCCAGATGTACTGTATCCAGGTCTTTCAGGTGAAGCCAATATTATTATTTCAAAAAAGGATAAGGCCTTGACTATACCTAAGTCTTACCTCATTGAAAGTAATAAAGTGCAAACAGATAAAGGGCTCGTAATAATTACTACTGGATTACAAAGTATGGATTATGTAGAAGTATTAGAAGGAATTACTAAAGACACCTATATCACTAAACTGGAGTAATGAATAATTGGAACGTTATATTAGGCATAGCTAAAACGCATTTACTAACTAAGATTAGGCAAACATCTACAGCAGCATTGGGTGTTACTTTTGGAATAGGCTCTTACATTACTTTGGTTTGTTTTATGACTGGATTGAATATGATGCTGGATGATCTTATATTAAATCAAACACCTCATGTACATATCTACAACGAAATTGAACCCTCAATAAAGCAACCAGTTTCATTATATAAGGAATTCGAGAATAGTATCAATATTGTCCACTCAATTAGACCAAAACAAAGCCAGAAAAAAATACACAATGCCTTACCAATTATTGACTATTTAAGAGATAATGAGAATGTTAAAGGCGTTTTACCTCAAGTAAAAGCGCAGATTTTTTATATGGCCGGTTCAATTGAATTAGGTGGTAATCTTACTGGGATTAATGCTTTAGAAGAAGCACAGTTGTCTAATATGGACGACTATATTGTTGAAGGTTCGGTCGAGGCGCTATACAATACTGATAGTAGCATTCTACTGGGTATTGGAATTGCCAAAAAAATGTCATTAAAAGTAGGAGACCGTATTCAAATTACACCTATAAATGGAGGTGTATTTCCATTAAAAATAGTTGGCTTATATCAAAGTGGAATTGCCGATCTTGACGCGATACAAAGTTTCACAAATATTAAAACGGTTCAACGTATTCTTGGTAAAGCGAATAATTACATTACTGATATTAATGTGAAACTTTATAATATTGAACAAGCAGTTCCTTTAGCAAAGAAAATAGAACAACAATTCAACCTAAAGGCGGTAGATATTAATACCGCTAATGCACAATTTGAAACCGGAACATCCATTAGAAACCTAATAACTTATGCCGTTTCAATTACGTTATTGATCGTTGCAGGATTTGGTATTTATAATATATTAAACATGCTCATTTATGAGAAGATGAATGATATTGCCATTTTAAAAGCAACAGGCTTTTCGGGAAAGGATGTGCAGCTCATATTTATGAGTCAAGCCATGATAATTGGTTTTGTAGGAGGGATATTGGGCTTACTAATAGGATTTGGATTAGCAAAGTTAATAAGCACAATTCCTTTTCAAACAGAAGCTTTACCAACCTTTGAAACGTATCCTATTAACATGAACCCCTTGTTTTTCATAATAGGATTTTCATTTGCCATGATTTCAACATTTTTGGCTGGTTACTTACCTTCCAGAAGAGCAAGAAAAATTGATCCGGTAAGAATAATAAGAGGACAATAAATGAGTATTGTATTAGAGGCTAAACATATTAATAAGTATTTCAAGAAGCCCGTGTTATTTCACGTATTGAAGGATATCAATTTTCAAGTGATGACAGGTGAGTTTACATCAATTATGGGTAAATCAGGTTGTGGTAAGTCTACATTGCTCTATATACTATCAACTATGGACACCGACTATGAAGGAGCACTATATTTGAACAGCGAGTTATTAACTGGAAGAGAAAGTGATTATTTGTCGTACTTGCGAAACAAACATATTGGATTTGTATTTCAATTTCATTACTTGCTATCAGAATTTTCAGTTTTAGAGAATGTCATGTTACCAGCTAAGAAGCTGGCGGAGAAATCGCATGAAGAAATTGAACACGATGCTATGGTGAAATTAAAAATGTTAAATATTGAACACCTTGCCAAAAAACGTGCGTCAAGAATTTCAGGGGGAGAAAAACAACGTGTGGCCATTGCTAGAGCCTTAATTAATGATCCATCTATAGTCATAGGAGACGAGCCTACTGGAAATCTGGACAGTTATAACGCACAAAATGTTTTTAATATTTTCAAACAATTGAGTGATGAACAAGGACTTTCACTTCTTGTGGTTACACATGATGAGGACATCGCACAAAATACAGATAGAATTATTGAAATGGGAGACGGAAAGATATTAGTCTAGGTCAGTCCCTTAATCTAGAAGACTTTTTTCTAAAATCTCGAATTATTAAATTGGTTATTTATTAATAAGTACTGTGCTCACCTTTAAGAATTATAATATTGCAGATTGGTTTTCATTTTATCGCATTTTTGCTGCCCCCTTTTTATTGGTCTTGATTTATTATGATCAACGCTTGCTTTTCACATGGCTATTACTGATAAGTTACACAACAGATGCTATTGATGGGTTCTTAGCGCGTAAGCTTAAAATTACCAGTCCCAGGGGTTCGCAATTAGATTCATTTGGAGATCAGATCACACTTACTGTGGGGTTAATAGGGTTGTTGAACTTTGAAACCGAATTTATCAAAACCAACATAGCTCTAATTCTTATTTCTTTCATTCCGTATATAGTTCAAATGGTTATTGCTTATTCAAAGTACGGTAAAGCCACCGCTTTTCACACGTATTTAGCCAAATTATCAGCTTTTGTGCAGAGTGTTTTTATTTTGTATGCATTGTTCTTTACCCCTGAGTATACGCTGTTTTATGTAATGATCATTATTGGATTGTTGGAGACCTTTGAAGAGATTACTCTCATATTTATGTATGAACAATGGGTATCTGATGTAAAAGGTATTTTTTGGGCATACAAAGACAAAAGACGACTCAAAGATGTTGACAATGGAATTTATGATTAACTGATTTATATCATTGTTTTTTAAATTGTATTTCACGTACTTTAAGTTTAGCATTATAGCTAATAAGCACCTTTTAAAAAACATACCGAAAATACTACATCATGATCAGAGTTTTAAAAGAAAGCGAAAATCGCCATATCATAGCAAACAATTACATTGGTTATTTAGGCTATATATATA
>CAYZKX010000074.1:0-9619 GCA_964479055.1 uncultured Flavobacteriaceae bacterium | reverse complement strand
GTCGTATATTGTGGTAATGTTCCGGAAGTAGCGGGCGTGTTTTGGCTCACGGCCATAGAATAATTTCCTGAAATAACATTACATCGTGTGTTGTCAAACACCCACCAAAAGTTATCATTTGTAGTAGGATTAGTTGGGAAACTCCCATTTTGCCAATCCAAATATGGTGATGCCTGATTTTCTGATCCTGTTGCTAACTCAAAATCTTCAGAAAAAATAGTGACCTGCCCTTGTACGGCTGAAAAATAAAAGATGGTTAAGAAACTGATTAGGAGCTGCAAGAATCGGGTAATTCCTTTCATGGCACAGCATTTAACGGTTAAATCGAATAAAATAAGTTCGAATTGAAACTCGATGTTAAAAAAAATATTAACTTTTTTATTTAATAAATAGTATTAATTCTTTATACTGAGTAAATTGACATTATGAATTCGAAGTTTCTTACATATACTGGTATTTTAGTAGGTGGTGCTCTAATTATATATGGACAATTAAGTGATGAAGATCACACTGAATTGCTAATAATTGGACTTGTTTTGCTTATGTTAGGGCTCTATAGATTATCTCGCGGAATAAAAGGTAATAAGCCAGAACAGCCTTATATTCTAGATGAAGAAGAAGAATAACTAAAAGGTTATTTCTCTAGTATAATTGCCAAGAACAAAAGTATCAGCACTTAGAATTTCAATATCAATATTATTGATTGTAAACTCCACATTAATGGTTCGGGTAAACGAATTTGGATTCAAGATGTTGTTAATAAACACATCCGAAATAGTGTTATCTAAAAAACGTGGAACTGTAGCGCCAACTTCAAAGTCGTCAAACAGGTTGCCATTACCATTGGCATCTTCATAGCGTGTGATTGTACCATCGCCATCATCATCAGTGTCTAGATAGTCTGGTGTACCATCGCCATCGGAGTCTTTGGCGTCACTAATGTCTTCATCGCCATTAGGGTCAGGATCCTCGTCTATAGTCAATACATTATCGTTATCGTCGTCTGCATCTTTGTAATCTGGAATCCCATCACCATCTGTATCTGTTGGATTGGTATCGGGATCATCATCACCATCTAAGTTGGCATCTTCAATACTCGTGAGGATGCCATCATTATCGTCATCTACAAATGTAGATATATAATCGGCTGTTCCACTTGAGCTTTCATAGTCTTCAATAATAGAGACACTGGCGTCTGGGATGTCCTGGCAAATCAAACCTAGTGGCGGACCATTATAGATGCGATAATTGAAACGTACTGAAGAACCATTGATGTTTAAAGTGCCCATAAATGGCGTTTCTTCAGGATTAAAGATCTTATCGTTTGTTGTATTTGAAGGAAACAATAAGGTTAGGGACTCGTATGGATCGTTATCCTTGGTGTCGTAAATTACGTAATTATCAGTTTCCATGTCATCTTCCGGACAGCGATCTAGCTCCATGTCAAAGTCAAGATTGAAGGTGATAATATCGCCATCATC
The DNA here is from genome assembly GCA_964479055.1 of uncultured Flavobacteriaceae bacterium. Classification (GTDB taxonomy): domain Bacteria; phylum Bacteroidota; class Bacteroidia; order Flavobacteriales; family Flavobacteriaceae; genus CAYZKX01. Next base: position 8,138 of record CAYZKX010000074.1, on the reverse strand, counting down.
GCATGTGAAAAGGAAAAACGATATACTTAAAATCAAAATAATTTTGGTAAAGAACCTGACTTTCATATGAAGCAAAAATAATGTAATTGCAATTTATAACGCAGCTTATTGCTAATAATTTTATTTCCTCTAATTTTGCCTTTATGAAACCGGTTTATTTTGATAATGCTGCCACCACTCAAATTAGAGAGGAAGTCATAGAAGCAATGACTGAAAACATGAAAATAAATTATGGAAATGCTTCATCTTCACATAGTTTTGGTAGGTCATCTAAATCAATAGTAGAAGGATGTAGAAAAAAAATTGCAACCCATTTTAAAGCATCTCCTGGTGAGATTGTTTTTACATCAGGAGGTACTGAAGCCGATAATTTGATTTTGCGGAGTGCAGTACGTGATCTTGGGGTTAAACATGTCATCACTTCAAAAATTGAACATCATGCCATACTACATACTTTAGAACAACTGGAGGATGAGTACGATATCACATGTAGCTTTGTCAACCTTAATGCTAGTGGACAAATAGATGAGCAACATTTAAATGCGTTGCTTGAAAAAAGTGTTCACAAAACTTTGGTTGCTTTGATGTTTGTCAATAATGAAATAGGAAATGTTCTAAATGTTGACCCTATCGTTCACTTGGTTAAAAAACATCAAGCCTTGTTCCATACTGATGCGGTTCAGGCTATAGGTCACTATGCTTTAGATCTAGAGAAAACACCGATCGACTTTTTTGCAGCAAGTGCCCACAAATTTCACGGACCAAAAGGTGTGGGATTTGCTTTTGTGAGAAAAGATTCAGGTTTAAAACCTCTAATCTTTGGTGGCGAACAAGAACGCGGTTTTAGAGCTGGAACCGAGAGCACCCATAATATTGTAGGATTGAGTACAGCTTTAGACCTGGCTTATGAGAATCTTATGAAGGAGCAAAATTATATTGAATCGTTAAAATCACATTTTATTCAGCGCATTAAAATGGAATTATCCGAGGTTAAGTTCAACGGGATGTCAGAATCATTGAACGAGAGCACCTATACTTTGATCAATATATGTTTACCAGTTCCTGAAGAAAAAGCGGCTATGTTATTATTTCAATTAGATTTGAAAGGAATCGCTTGCTCTAAGGGAAGTGCTTGCCAAAGTGGAAGTGCTAAAGGATCACACGTGCTTGCCGAAATATTAACCGAAGAAGAATTAAAGCACCCTTCAATTCGATTTTCGTTTAGCATATATAATACTATTGAAGAGGTGGATTATGTTGTAAATACTTTAAAAGAGCTGACAAGCAATTAATTTTCTTTTAGGTTAATCACCAAAGTATCCCAAAACATATCTATCATTTTTGAATCGGGCTCGGTAAATTCATCATTAAGTAACATGGTGAGAATAATGATACCTTCATCTTTGGCACCGTAAGCAGCAACAACGTAAATTTCGGTTTCACCTTTGTAGGTGAGTGTAGCTTTTGTACCTTCAACTACATGTCCTCCCTTTAAGGTTTTTAAAAACGGTTCTTCAAATTTCTCATAACCATAATTAATGCTTTCTTTGGTGACTTCATTAAGCAAGAAATCAGTTAATATTGACGGATCTATAGATCCATATTTTTGCACCATGAATCCGCTACCTGTGGACTTCATTACCATGAGTTGTTCAATATCCTCTTCGATCTTGGCATTAGAAATATTATGTTCTTTTTCGTATTGAAACGATACAAATTTATCAGAATAGGATAAAATACCAGGCTGAATAACTTCCATATTCAATGTCTCACCAGTCGCGGTTTTGTATTCAAAGGGACTGTTTAAACTTATCTTAAGAGAATCGCCATTGACTATTAAAATATAATTGGCATTGTTTTGAGAGTATATGGTTTGACAGCCAATTAGTGCTAATAAGAAAGCTAAGTTTTTCATCATGATTAGAATTTCATTAGTAGACGTACATTAAATACGCGAGGCGTTAAATAATTTGGAATGGCATATTGACGTTTACTGTATACATCACGTACCCAAGTATTACTAATGGAGTTTTGAACGTCAAAAATATTAAAGATTTCGGCTCCAATAGTCAATTCTCTAAAATGACTCTTCCAGCCACTATTATACTTCTTTTTACCATCTACAAGCACATATGAAACACCAAGATCGGCGCGCTTATAGTCAGGCAAGCGATTTTGAAAATCGTACGGATCGGCATAACTAGGCGATCCACCTGGAACACCTGTATTATAGATTAGATTGAGGTACATCTTGAGGTTTGGTATTGAAGGCACATAATCCTGAAATAAAATACCAAACTTTAACCGTTGATCGGTAGGACGTGCTATATAACCTCTGTTATCAATATTTTGTTCGGTTTTGAGATAGCCAAAACTAAACCAGGATTCTGTGCCTGGAACAAATTCACCATTCAAACGCAGATCCAAACCATAGGCATAGGCTTTCGCATTGTTTCTAGCGAAATATCGAATGCGCACATTTTCAATGGTATAGGGATTGACATCATTAATATTTTTGTAATAAGCTTCCGAAATCAACTTAAATGGTCGCTCCCACATTTCAAAACTATATTCATTTCCAACTACAATATGAAATGATTGTTGTGCCTTAACATCGGGTTGGACGGTTCCTGTTGAATCTCTTAATTCACGATAGAATGGCGGTTGATAATACAAACCGGTTCCAATTCTAAAAAGCATATCCGATTTCCAGTCGGGTTTTATAGCAAACTGCGCTCTAGGACTAAACACAGTTTGGTTTGTACTTTGTATACCGCGACCATCAACCCTCCAATTATGTACACGTACACCAAGGTTGTAAAACACTTCGTTGTTACCAATTTCAGTACGTTTACTATATTGAGCATATGCTTGTAGACGTTGTATCGTGGTGTAATTGGTCGCTCTAACATTTTCAAAGGGAACCAATGGCCCAGTATAAGGATCGTATGGTTGTTCATTTATAGCATCAATATTTGGCGGATTTATTGAAAATCCAGCAGAATCAATAACTTCCCATTCTACTAATCGATCGCGAATATCTTCATTGGTATATTTGGCCGACCATTCAATAACCGCATCGTTGTCCAATTGATAATCACCTTTGTGCTCAATATTATAAATCAAGGCATCCAGATCATTACGTCCATGAGTGAGTTGACTCCCAATACCCTCCGAGAACTCGACTTCTCCTAAGTCTTCATCGCCAATATTACTATTAACCTCACCTAATCGATACTGAGCAAAGATGTCAAAGTACTCTTGTTCGGTAGTGTGATAGGCTGATGCTATTAATTTTAAAGTAAGATCCTCGGTAGGTAAATAAGTACCTTTGAATGCACCAAAAGATGTAAAGTATTCATCTTCCTCCTGGCCTTCATAGAATACAAGTAAGGCTATAGGATCTGTCAATGTGCCAAAATTAGTCTGTCTTGTTTCCGGTTGAAAATCGTATTTGTTGAATCCTATGTTTCCTAAAAAGCTCAATTGAAATTTATCAGTGAACTTATAGGTGAGATACGTTTGGGCATCAGCAAATATTGGAACAACATTGCCTTCCGTTTCCAACGAATTTAATAGCAGACTATTATCTCTATAGCGCAAACCAACTATTCCCGACAATTTAGAATCTTTGGTCACTCCTTCAACAGCTACATTAGCACCTAGAAGACTCAAATCAGCACTAACCCCAAAATTAATTGGATTACGATAATCAATATCTAATACAGAAGATAATTTATCGCCATATTTGGCTTGAAATCCACCAGCGGAAAAATCTACATTACGAACCAGATCTGGATTTACAAAACTTAAGCCTTCTTGTTGAGCAGAACGTATTAGAAAAGGGCGGTAAACCTCTATTTCATTAACATAAATTAGGTTTTCGTCAAAATTACCACCACGAACAGAATATTGTGTGCTTAATTCATTAGATATATTAACTCCAGGAAGTGTTTTAAGTAAATTCTCGACACCAGGTTGCGCACCTTTGATGGTTCGCACAATTTCGGGATCTATTGTTGTAATGCCTTCAACCCGTTTACGTTGATTTCCTTGCACTACAACTTCGGCAATTTGTTCGACTTCAAGGTCCATTACTGGATTGAATTCAAATTCTTCACCATTTTTCAGGTTGAAAGTTACGGTTACATCTTTATGATTTAAATGTGTGAAGCGCACAGTAACTTCTTGATTGGCAGGTATTTTTAAGAGGTAAAAACCATTACTATTGGTTGTTGTTCCCAATTCTCCAGCTTTGATATTGACATCTGGAATGGGCATATTGGCGTCGTCTAATACAATACCTTTGAGCGTTGCATTCTGCGCCATTATTAGTATTGGTGTAACTAAAAAAAGGTAGTAAATAAATGCGCGGCTCTTATGCAAGTTTTGACTATTTTCTAAAAAAGATTGCTTCAAATGTAGAACTATTTCCAACATTATCAGTAACAATTACCTTTAAATTATTCTCCGATTCTGAAATAATATTGTCTGTAAAATCGTATATCAGAGTGTTCTTTTTATAATCGTATTCCATTAGGATCCACTTACCATTAATAGTTCCTCTATAGCTTTTTACTCCTGAATGTTCGTCATCGATTTTTAATTTGAGATAGCGCTGCTTACTAACCCATTTCCCATTTTGAAAATTCATAGGTTTTATTGTTGGATTAATGGTATCGGTGGCCAAGGTATAAGTACCAAGATTTTTAGTGCCACAGGTGAGTACATTGCCTTTTTTTTGAGTCGATGAATAATATATTTTACCATATTTAGACACCGAAGCTATATATAATTTATCCTTGTCTTCTCCAGTGTAGTGGCTAATATCCCAATTAATGAAGAAGTTTTTTTGCGCTGGAATGGTTGATTGGTGTAAATAAAGCGTATCGTTGCTCACTCTAAAATCGATATAAAAATCATCATAAAAAGTGTGACTTGGAAAATCCACTTCTACATTCTCTCCTGATAATGTAGATGATTGATCATGATAAACATAGTATTCGGTTTTTTCACTAGACTTAGGCTGGTAATTTGCATCTTTTTTTCCTTCAATAGGAATGGTTAGCCAGGCTTCGTTATTCTTAAAATCTTTGATACGAACGCGATACACTGATGAGGTGCTATCTTCAACTTGAAGATATCCATTGTTATCAGGATCTTTGTATAGACTTAGTGGATTGTTAGGCTCTATGAAAAGTTTTTGAATACGCGATTTGTTGTTTTTAAAATATTCGTAATCAATAAGTCGATTCAAATGTTTGGTTTCATCAAATGAAAAGCGTTTAAAATCAATTTCAAGGATTTTGGATCCGTTGAAGAAGGACTTAATATTACTAACTCCATTTTTGTTGTATGCACCATCCAATTTATCATGAGTGACCACGCCAAAGCCAATTTTACCATATGCCTGAATGGGCTCTGCTTTATAGTCACCATTTTCTTGCGGTATTAATCTTAATTCTCTTCGCTTGTTGGCATGATTGACGTATGAATGCTCATCGGCTGGATAGACAAACACTTTTAAAATTGTTGGTCTTCGTGTATCAGGGACATCCATTCCAAACAGCATGGGATTCATAGGACGTTCTTTCTTATCTCTTATTTCAAAGTGTAAATGCGGTCCGGCCGAACCTCCGGTATTACCACTAAATGCCACAAGTTCATTTGCAGAAATTGGTAATTCGTCAGGTGTAGGGAACAATTCAATATGAAATGATTGCTTATCATACTGCGCATTTTTGACATAACTTTCTATTTTATCAGAATAGTCTTTTAAATGCGCATATACGGTTGTATAGCCGTTAGGATGCGTTATATAAAGTGCTTTTCCATAGCCAAAAGTGGATACTTTAATTCGGCTTACATAGCCTTCTGCGGCTGTATAGACTTTAAGTCCTACGCGTTGTTGCGTTTTGATATCGAGACCCGAGTGAAAATGATTAGAACGCAGTTCTCCAAAAGTTCCTGCGAGAACAATGGGAATGTCTAAAGGGTTTCTAAAATAATCTTGCGGATATGGATTTTGTGAAAACACAAAACAAGTAGATAGAGCAAGAAGTAAGCTAAAAAAACGCATGGCAAATAATTACTGCTAATGTATTAATAAGATTAAAAATTTCAAATACTTATAACACATGGCTTGATAATATATTGTTTCTTATAAACAATTAACTGTTTGTAAAATTTCCCTTAAAACAATTGTAATATTTCATATGGTATGTTAACTTTGTGTAATAAGTATTGAATTTGATACATGAGCAAAATTGAGTCAATTGTTGATTCTTTGGAGAATAGAATTAGTGAAGTGCTGCATAAATTAGAAGTATTGAAGCAGACTAATACTAAGTTAAGTGAAGAGTTGGCAAAGACCCAGGAACGTATAATAGAGCAGGACGAGAGAATAGCGTCTTGGCAAGAGAAATACGATACGCTTAAATTGGCAAATTCATTGCTTGGCAGTGACGAGAATAAAAGAGAAACAAAGCTTAAAATAAATGCATTAATTCGAGATATAGATCATTGTATCGCACAATTGTCGGAATAATGTTTATAATATTTTAAATGTCAGCAGAAAAGCTTAAAATTAAATTGTCAATAGCGAATAGAGTATATCCTCTTACCATTGACCCCGAACAAGAAGAAGGATTGCGTAAAGCAGCTCAAAAGATTGACGCTATGATAAAGCAATTTGAGCAAAACTATTCCGTTAGGGATAAGCAGGATGTTTTAGCAATGTGTGCGTTGCAATTTGCATCCCAGTCGGAACAAAAAGTGATAGATAAAGTGACTTTAGATGAAGAAGTAGAATTAAAGCTTGTAGCTTTAGACGTATTACTAAAAAAACATCTAAACAACTAAGTTCTTTAAAATAAATAGGTTACTGCCTACATTAGTTATTTTTTTTGATAAACTCAACGTTAATTCTTTAAAAAGGGTGAGTTTGAGCTGTTAAAGCGTGCTGCTAGTGCTGGATTACTTCAGTATCTTGAGCAGATTCTTGACCAGTTTGTTAGCCCTAAACCTGTTTTTCAGGAGTTTATACAGAATCCACAACTAGTGTAGGCTTTTTTTATATATAAAAATGAAAACATGGATACAACCACAATATTGATTGGAGTAGGAGCTATAGTAGTAGGCTTGATTATTGGATTTATTGTAGCCAAGTCCCTTGAAAAAAGTAAAGCATCAAAACTTATAAAATCAGCAAATAAAGAAGCTGCATCAATTATTAAGGATGCCAAGAGCGAGGGTGAAGCCATTAAAAAAGATAAGATTCTGCAAGCTAAAGAGAAATTTATTGAATTAAAAGCTGAACACGAGAAAGTCATTTTATCACGTGATAAAAAAATGGCAGAATCAGAGAAACGTGCTCGCGATAAAGAATCTCAGATTACCTCCGAACTCGATAAAAATAAAAATCTCAACAGACGGATTGAAGATAAGATCAAGGATTATGAGACGCGATTAGAGCACCTGGAAAAACGTAAGGAAGAAGTTGAAAAAGTGCACAAGAGTCACGTAAAACAACTGGAGGTGATTTCAGGACTTTCGGCCGAAGATGCCAAAGAGCAACTAATCGAATCACTTAAAGGGGAAGCCAAAAATGATGCCATGGCTTATGTTCAGGATAAGATGGAAGAAGCTAAATTAACAGCCCAGCAAGAAGCAAGAAAAGTTGTAATCAATACCATTCAGCGCGTAGGTACTGAGGAAGCTATTGACAATTGTGTGTCGGTTTTCAATATCGAGAGTGACGATATCAAAGGTCGCATCATTGGACGTGAAGGTCGTAACATTAGAGCCATAGAAGCTGCAACTGGTGTTGAGATCATTGTTGATGACACACCTGAAGCTATAATACTTTCCTGTTTTGATCCCGTGCGTCGTGAAATAGCCCGATTGTCCATGCATAAATTAGTTACTGATGGCCGTATTCATCCAGCACGTATTGAAGAGATTGTTAAAAAAACCTCTAAGCAAATAGATCAAGAGATCATTGAGGTAGGTAAATGCACTTAGATTGATTTGGGAATTAATGCTCTTCACCCTGAACTTATTAAAGGTGTTAGACACATGAAGTATAGTTTGTCTTACGGACGAAACTTATTACACCGTCCACGTGTGGTTGGGTGGTT
>CAYZKX010000073.1:0-9686 GCA_964479055.1 uncultured Flavobacteriaceae bacterium | reverse complement strand
AAATAGACCACGCTGTAGTGTTAAATCTTTCACAGCTTTATGGTAATGGACTTCGTGTAGAAGAAATGAAACAGGCACTGCGTTTTCAAAACGACTTTAATGCCAAAGTACAACATGAGAATCCAAGTAAATTTACTTGTGGATTTGTAGTCCATCCAGGGTTTGTAAGAGGAGCTTGTTGGGAAATAGAACGCTGTGTTGAAGTGCTTGGCATGCAGTTATTATGCCTACCAACACATTATATGGATACTATAGGGACGTGGCGCTGCATATTTGATGAAGAGAACGAGCCCATTTTTGAATTGGCCAATAAATATAATCTCGCGATCGAAATTCATCCTTATGATGGTGAAAAATTTATCAAGCTTGAGAATACAGCTTGGCGCTTTCATTTAATATGGATGCTTGCCCAATGTGCTGACGCCTATCATTTTTTGACATTAAATGGCTATCAGGATAAATATCCTAACATGCGCACTTGCTTCGCCCATGGTGGGCAATTGGCTCAAATAAATTTAGGTAGACGCATACAAGGTTTTGATGGGCGACCAGATCTATTTGAAGGTAAACATCATCCAAGAACAGCAGTAGGCCATAAAAATATTTTCTTTGACACCCTAGTACATGATACAGGATCACTTGAGTTACTTATAAAAAATCAAACCTCTAAACAGGTTCTGGTAGGTCTAGATGATCCATACCCACTTGGAGAAATGGAAAGCGAGCAGCAATCGTCATATCCTGGAAAGATTCTTGATCTGGCCATCGAACGTGATATAATTACCAAAGAAGAACATGACGCCATGTGGGCCGACAATGTCATTCAATGGCTTTGTGGGGATGACGACGATGCCAAACAAAAATTAATAAACAGAATTATTGCATAATGAACTTTCTTTCTGATGATCTTGATAACTATGTTGTAAACCACAGTCAAGAAGAACCACTTTTACTCCAGGAACTCAATAGAGAAACCAATCAAAAGATCTTACAACCTCGTATGCTTAGTGGGCATTTTCAAGGACGCGTACTGAGCATGATATCTAAGATCAAAAGCCCAAAAAACATACTTGAAATAGGTACTTATACAGGATATTCTGCAATCTGTCTCGCTGAAGGCATGACCGCAAATGGGTACCTGCATACTATTGATATCAATGAAGAATTGTATGATATGCAACGCCATTATTTTGACCGTTCTGGTTATGGTGATCAAATAGTTCAACACTTGGGTAATGCCTTAGACATCATACCACAATTGGATATCACCTTCGATCTTGTTTTCATTGATGCTGATAAGGAAAACTATTGTAATTACTTTCACTGTGTGATTGACAAAATGAATTCAGGAGGTATTATTCTATCCGATAACGTATTGTGGAGCGGTAAAGTAATTGAACCCTTAAAAGACGGTGATGAATCTACCAAAGGATTGATTGCTTATAATAAGCTATTGAACGAAGACGAACGTATTGAAACTGTGTTATTACCAATACGTGACGGACTAAGCATTAGTCGCAAGCTTTAGTTATAAATAGTACACAGCATTAATGAAGCCCAACTTAAAAATTATCTTGTTGCTAGGGATATTGGCCGAAGGGTTAATTGTTTTGCTGGCTTTTTTAAGTTCGTCATCGGTAGCTGAATTGTTTAAACTGGCTGCGCGCTATTCTGGTCGCCTGTCTCTCGTGATATTTCTTTTATGCTTTTTCATTTTTGCTTTTCATTTAAAGCATCTTCATAATTCAGAATTACTTAAAAAAGCTTTGACTTTATTCGCAGTTTTACATGTAATTCACTTTGGGTTTCTGGCTACAAACATCTATTTAAACGCATTGCCAATTGAGGTTGAACGATTGGTTGGTGGCGTATTGGCATACCTAATGATTATTATCGCTCCGTTCAAGTTTGAAACGATCAAATTTTCGCTTAAGCTCGTCTACTTTTACTATGTGAGTTTTGTAATGTTAATGACTTACATAGCACGCATAAATGGTGGTTTTGAAGGCGCCGAACCATTTTGGTTTCATTATGTAGCTATAGGTTTGATTGTGGGTTCAACACTATTTTTAAGTGGGATCATATTCAAATCAAAGCAACAGCGACTGTAACAATGCCGTGTCAATTTCATCTTTAATAAAACCTTCAAAACACCAAAGATGAAAAATGTAATGCTTCTTCTAACCTTGATTTGTTTCTTCTCATGTGTTGAATCAACTCAAGAAACTGTCGAAAAAGAAACTAAAAGTGTATTAAAACCGGCGTCAGATTTTTATCCAAAAGATCGTGCTCAGGTATTAGTGGTGGGTACCTTCCATTTCAATTATCCAGGTTTAGACGAACTTAAAACAGAAGAAAGTGATAAAATAGATGTACTTAAAGAACCTAAAAAATCTGAAGTCACAGAATTAGTAGAATACATCAAGAAATTCAATCCCACAAAAATTGCTATCGAGGCCAAACCAAAATATAGTGACATTTGGAATCAACGCCTAAGAGAATATAAAGAGGGTCAACATAGGGACAAACGAGGCGAGCGTTATCAATTGGCCATGCGTTTGGCGACAGATTTCAATCTAGATACATTATACGCAGTAGATGCTACAGCATTGAGCAACGACCTCTGGAAACAGGATTCCATGTTTTATAAATCATTAACTAATAAAATAGATAGAGATAAACCTGATCCTTATTGGGATGTTGCTGAGACCTACTTCGACTATCGTGAAAAACAAATGAAGTCTACACATATATTAGATGTATTTAAATACATGAATACACGTGATGGACATAATGCCAATTTTGGTTTATACCTTACAGGTTCATTTGCCACAGGAGAGGGTCAAGCGGCCGATAATTTTTCAATGTGGTGGTATAATCGTAATGCACGAATCTTTGCCAATATCATTAATATTACCGAAAGCCCAGAGGACCGTATTTTGGTAATTTTTGGCAACGGGCATGCAGCTATACTACGTCAATTTTTTGAGGCTTCACCGCAATACGATTTTATAGAATTTAGTGAACTGTAAATAAAGAATGGAATACTAAAGTTTACGCTTTACCGAGCCGCCAAAATCTTCTAGTCCGTCTTTTACCTTAGTGATCTCTTCGTTGACATCTTTTAAAACGTTGGCATCAAGACCTTGCTTTTCGGCGCTTTTGGTGATTTCATGCTTAATGTCATTAGAGGCATTTTTTAAAGTTTTCATGCCTTTACCTAATCCCTTAGCAATATCAGGAATTTTATCGGCGCCAAATACCATCACGACAATAAATAAAATGAAAGCGATTTCGGCACCACTTATAAACAACAATGTAGCTAATTGTATCACAATGCAAATATAGTATTTAAGAAATAAAACATCCTTTTAACTTAGTCCTGGTTTTCTCTCAAATTTTTGAGATAGGCATCATATTTTTCGTTTAAGAATTCTAATACTTCAATGCTTGAAGTGTCCTGACATCGCATTCTAAAATTCGCATCTTCAGAGCAAAAATAAAAGAATTCTGCCCTTAGTTTTTCATCTAAAGGATTGGTTTCAAAGAACGATTCAGAAAACTCGGCAATAACCCTATCTAATATGACATCATTAGTCTCGAGTCGCACACGTTCTCGAAGCATCTTTGTCCTGCCATTCATACGGTTTAAAAGCTTATGTACATTAAAGCTCAAGCCATTAAACCAATACCCTCCATCGGCTTCAAAAAGACGTCTTTCATTTTGTGTTTTAGGAACGCCTGTATATCCTGGGAGACCAACATCATAAAAAGCTAATGGTCGTTTAGCATCTGAATTTTCAATATCCGAACTAAGATCACCTGTTAAGATCCTGCCAACAATTACTTCGCTCAACACATTGACCTGCTCTTCTAATCTTATGGTTAGACGCTTATCAGCAATAGTCTTGAACGAAATTACCAACTGCTTTGGTTTATATTGTATCGAGGTCACTAATATGGTGTCGTTGAATCTAGCTGGGATATTGAACTTCCCCTCAGCATCGGTTGTTGCAAATTTGCTAAGCGATTTATTGATCACGTGAATACCTTCAAGATCCTTGTCGGCAATAATCACACCTTCCAACTCGGTAGCCTCCTGCGCCCAAGCTTGAAAGCAAACAATTGAAAGAACAAATACTAATAAATAATTATCACGCGAACTCACACAATAAAGAAATCATTTTTTTTAGACTCCTCTTAAAATTGTTTAATAAAATTTCGTTAAATCATAATTGCTATTTTTACCAAAACGAAAAAAGATGAAGAAAAATCTATTGCTAGCCAGCACCTCAACAGTACACGGTAGTGGCTATTTAAACTACTTGAAAGAAGAGTTGCTTCAACACTTCGAAAAGGTTAACGAAATTCTCTTCATTCCTTTTGCTCGTCCTGGTGGTATATCACATAATAGTTATACTGAGAAAACAATTGAATTCTTTAATAGTATTGGTAAAAGTGTTCGCGGTTTACATGAATTCGAGAATAAACCTCAGGCAGTTGAAAAGGCAAAAGGCATATTTACTGGTGGTGGAAATACTTTTGTTTTATTAAGTCAATTATATCATCATGATCTTATGCAAACTTTAATGGATGTTTTGAACAATGGGACACCGTATTTAGGAACTAGTGCAGGAACAAATATTTGTGGACAAACCATTGGCACTACAAATGATATGCCTATTGAATATCCACCAAGTTTTGATGCCTTAGCATTAGTGCCTTTTAATATTAATCCCCATTACCTTGATCCTGATCCCAATAGTACACATATGGGTGAGACCAGAGAAGTGCGCATCACCGAATTTCATAAATTTAATGACCATCCAGTGATTGGTCTGCGAGAAGGAAGTTATCTTCATGTTGAGGGAGATCGCATTTTTGTAAAAGGACCTCACACCTGCCGTATTTTTAAGGCAAACCAAACGCCTTTCGAACACCCAACTAATCAATTGCTTAAGTTGTAGATTTTCCTATATTTCATTTATAGTGAATAGGTTACAAAAAAGTTTAGTACTTTGTAATACAATACAAACTGGGAAAAATCATGCGTGGAAATAGAAAAATAAGACTACTTATTGGTGCTGGTATTATTTTGTTTGCAGTGGTGAAATACTGTGCCAGTGCTGAGAAAAATCCATATACTGGCGAAAAACAACACATTGCACTTGATGAAAAAGAAGAAATAGCATTAGGATTACAGGCCATGCCTCAAATGGTAGCTCAGCATGGTGGACTTTACCCTAGTAACGAATTACAATCGCTTGTTGATGAGGTAGGTATGCGATTGGTCAATAACAGTATAGCAAAAGATACAGGTTACCAATATGAATTTCATTTGCTAGCCGATGAACAAACAATCAATGCCTTTGCATTACCTGGCGGACAAATATTCATTACCTATGCCTTATTTTCCAAACTGGACACCCACGACCAATTGGCTGGTGTGCTAGGTCATGAAATTGGTCATGTGGTTGCCAGGCATTCATCAGAACGCATGGCACAGCAAGGATTAACACAAGGTATACTTCAAGGCGTTGCCGTTGGTATTGATCCCAATACTGCACAAGGAGCCGCTGCCATTGCTCAGATGATCAATATGAATTACGGCCGAGACGATGAACTTCAAAGTGATGATCTAGGTGTGCTTTTCATGATGCAATCTGGATATCAACCTGAGGAAATGATTGGTGTTATGGAAGTGCTTAAAGCAGCCGCAGGCCCTAATCGTGTCCCTGAACGTATGAGTACGCATCCCGATCCTGAAAATCGCGTTGAAAAAATTAAGGAATCTATTGAACGCTATCGTAAGGAGCTTAATCAGTAAATAGTATCTTCACGTTTATTCTCATTTTTTCAAACTTCTTTGTTTTGGATTATCTTACCTTTGAGCAGAATTTAACCATATGAATAAAAAAGTCATATTAATGATTTTGGATGGCTGGGGGATTTCACCTGATCCTTCGGTTTCAGCTGTTGATCATGCCAATACCCCTTTTATTGATTCACTTTATAAGAGTTATCCTAATGCCACACTTTTAACTCATGGCAATGATGTAGGCCTTCCTGAGGGACAAATGGGTAATAGTGAAGTGGGACATATGAATCTTGGTGCAGGACGGATAGTTTATCAAGACCTGGTAAAAATAAATCTGGCTGTTAAGAATAAAACCCTTCAGGAACAAGATGCACTTATTAATGCCTTTAACTATGCTAAGCAAAATAATAAGAACATCCATCTTTTGGGACTCGTAAGTGATGGTGGTGTCCATTCACATATTAATCATCTTTTTGGATTAATAGAGGCCACTGAGAGCAAAGGGTTGGATAATGTATTTGTTCATGCCTTTACTGACGGTCGAGATGTAGATCCACAATCTGGGCTGCATTTTATTACGCAGTTGGAAGAGCGTCTTGACTCAACTCATGTAAAACTGGCCACAATCACAGGACGCTATTATGCAATGGATAGGGATAAGCGATGGGAGCGTGTGAAATTGGCCTATGATGCATTAGTAAATGGTAAAGGGCAACATACAACTTCAGCAATTAAATCCATTGAAGAAAGTTATGCAAATGGCATAACCGACGAGTTCCTAAAACCCATAATCAAATGCAATGACAGTGGGCAGCCCATTGCAAAGATTAATAATGAGGACGTTGTTTTCTTCTTTAATTTCCGAACCGATAGAGGTCGTCAACTTACAGAAGTGCTCACGCAAAAAGATTATCATGAATTTGGGATGCATACACTGGATTTGCATTACGTGACCATGACCAATTATGATGATACATTTAAAAACATCCATGTAATTTATGATAAGGAAAACTTGTATCATACACTAGGCGAAGTACTAGAAGCGCATGGAAAGTCACAGTTGCGAATTGCAGAAACCGAAAAATACCCACATGTTACTTTCTTCTTTTCCGGAGGACGTGAATTGCCATTTGATGGTGAAGAACGCATTTTACGAAACTCGCCTAAGGTAGCAACCTATGATCTGAAGCCAGAAATGAGTGCTTATGAGATTAAAGATGCCTTAATTCCGAGAATTAAAAATGAAGACTTTGATTTTATTTGTTTGAATTTTGCCAATGGTGATATGGTAGGCCATACTGGTGTTATGGAAGCTGCTATAAAGGCTTGTGAAACGGTTGATCAATGTGTAGAAGATATTATTACTTCAGCATTGAAACACCAATATACCACTATTCTTATTGCCGATCATGGCAATTGTGAAACCATGATCAATCCTGATGGATCACCGCATACGGCACATACAATAAACCCAGTACCAGTACTATTGATTGATCATGAATTGAAACATATTAATTCAGGAATATTAGGTGATATTGCACCAACAATCCTTAAGCTTATGGGAATTGAAAAACCAGAGGCCATGACCCAAAATTCATTAATTTAATGTAAATTTCAACAATGAACGTTTATAACCGACTTACCATTGCCGTTGACTTTGATGGAACTATTGTTGAAGACGCCTATCCAAAAATTGGCAAGCCTAGAATTTTTGCCTTTGAGACTTTAAAAAAACTACAACAAGATGGTCATCGGCTAATACTTTGGACCTATAGACATGGTACACGCCTTCAGGAAGCCGTGGATTTTTGTCGTTCCAATGGTATTGAATTCTACGCTGTCAATGCCAGTTTTCCTGAAGAAAAATTTGACGATACAGTGAGTCGAAAAATCCATTGTGATCTATTTATTGATGATCGCAATATTGGTGGTGTTTTAGGTTGGGGTGAAGTCTATCAAATATTAACCAATGAGCAGGCACCAAAATTACCTAAAGAACGCAAAGGCCTTTTTAGGTGGTTTAGATAAGTTCAAAATATTGCCTGTCAATTTTTTCTCGATGTTCAGGATGAGCAATGTCAACTAAAGCCTTAACACGTTGTTTAATAGTTTTACCATAAAGGTTTGCAATTCCATATTCGGTAACCACATAATGGACATGGGCTCGTGTTGTCACGACTCCTGCTCCTGGTTTCAATATTGGTACAATTCTACTTATACCTTTTTTTGTGGTAGATGGCAATGCAATAATTGCTTTTCCTCCTGTACTTAAAGCTGCTGCCCTTATAAAATCTATTTGACCGCCTACTCCCGAGTACATTTTAGTACCAATTGAGTCCGCACAAACCTGACCAGTGACATCAACTTCAATAGCTGAATTTATAGCCACCATACGTTTGTTCTGTTTAATAATGGAAACGTCATTGACATAATCGGAAGTACGCATCTCAATAAAAGGATTGTCATCAACATAATCATATAAACGTTTAGTACCCATTAAAAAGGTTGTCAAGGCGCGGCCAGGATGAATCTTTTTAAAGTTACCATTGATTACATCTTTTAATATTAAATCGATGACACCATCAGAGAACATTTCAGTGTGTAATCCTAGATTTTTATGATTGCCCAGCTGTGATAATACCGCATTTGGTATTGCACCAATGCCCATTTGAAGCGTACTTTTATCTTCGATTAAACTGGCTACTAAATTTCCAATTTTTTGCTCTACTTCTGATGGTTCTCCAGTTTGCATGGTTGGCAATGCTTCATCACATTCTACAAAAGCATCAATTTCAGAAACATGAATAATACCATCGCCATGGGTACGTGGCATTTGTTTATTCACCTGCGCTATTACATAGTTGGCATTATCAATAGCTGCCGGGGTGGCTTCAACCGACACGCCTAATGAACAATAGCCATGATTATCAGGAACTGAAACATGAATTAAAGCCACTTGTACATCTACTATATTACGTTTAAATAAAAGTGGTAGCTCACTTAGAAAAACTGGAGTGTATGATCCGTTACCAGCGGCCAATGTATGTCTTACGTTCCTACCAATAAAAAACGAATTAACATGAAAACTGTCCTTGTATTTAATATTCGCATAAGGTGCTGGTCCTTCTGTGTGGAGCTGACAAATTTCTACGTTTTGTAACTCTTCATGTCGTTCAACAAGCGCATTGATCAACACATGAGGTGCCGCAGCCGCTGCTTGAATATAGACCTTGTCGTTTGATTTTATGATTTTTACTGCTTCAGAGGCTGAAATTGGTGTATACATATATTAAAATTGTTCAGGCAAATTTAAAGATTACTACAATTAGAAAAGCTGTCAAAAGTCATTTTTATTCCTAAAATATCTCGAGTTATTTTTGAGTATCTTTGCCCATATTTTTGAAAGGATGATTATTCCAAAAACGCTAGAAGAAATTGAATTAATGCGCGAAAGTGCTTTAGTGGTATCACGTACCCTAGGCATGCTTGCCAAAGAGGTAAAACCTGGTGTAACCACTCTGTACCTTGATAAATTAGCAGAAGACTATATTCGCGAACAAGGAGCGATTCCTGGGTTTTTAGGACTTTATGGATTTCCAAACACCTTGTGCATGAGTCCAAATGAACAAGTGGTACACGGATTTCCAACGGATGAGCCGCTTAAAGAAGGTGATATAATATCAATTGATTGTGGTGCCATAAAAAATGATTTCTATGGTGATCATGCTTACACTTTTGCTGTTGGAGAAATAGCTGATGATACAAAGAAGTTACTTCAGGTAACCAAGGAATCACTTTATATAGGAATTCGTGAATTTAAAATTGGGAATCGTGTTGGCGATGTAGGCTATGCCATTCAAAAATATTG
>CAYZKX010000072.1:0-9763 GCA_964479055.1 uncultured Flavobacteriaceae bacterium | reverse complement strand
CAATAATGGTTTAGATAAAACAACAAGAGGTCGTGGCGTGTCAGTAATTTTTGGAGATGGAGCAGGAGCATGTATTGTATCTCGTTCTGATGATAAATCTCGTGGGATTTTATCCTCTCATTTACACAGTGAAGGAAAATATGCCGATAAATTAATTGTTAAGGCACCAAGTATTAGACATTGGGTTCCAGATATTGTAGACTCAACCGAAGAAGACACTTCATATTTTCCTTATATGGATGGAACATTTGTATTTAAAAATGCGGTTGTTCGCTTTAGTGAAGTTATTATGGAGGGTTTAATGACCAACGGATTGAAAAAAGAAGACATTGACCTGCTCATTCCGCATCAGGCCAATTTGCGTATTGCGCAGTTCATTCAAAAGAAATTTAGACTTCGTGATGATCAGGTATTTAATAACATAATGAAATATGGTAATACTACAGCAGCATCAATAATAATAGCACTAACTGAAGCCTGGGAATTGGGGAAAGTCAAGGAAGGTGATCTTGTTGTTCTGGCAGCTTTTGGTAGTGGCTTTACCTGGGGAAGTGTGATCATCAAGTGGTAATAAAACAAAAAAACCGAAACTTTGGAGATCGTTTCGGTTTTTTACGCTATTAACCAACATTAACATTTACTAAAAATGTATATATCTATAAGACGCTGAAAACTTTATTTTATTTCATTCTACATGAAATTTTAACCAACTTTAACATATCAGGATAAAATGAAAACCCGAGGCAGTGACACCTCGGGTTTTCTATTAATAACCAAACATTAACACTAACCATCAACTATTATGTAGGTTATTAACGGGATTTTTAAAAGTTTAGAAGATTCCTCCACTTCCTGATTTCTCGTCATTGTCTCTACGCTTACGTGACTTAGCACGATATTTTCCACCACCAAAGCGATATGACAATCCTGCAAAGACCGTTTGACTTTCCCAATTGAACTGACCAGTTTGTGGGAATGGTCGCTGACCATCGAATCTAAAATTCATGGTGTTGAAAATATCATTGTAGTTCAAGCTAAACGTCATTCTGTTCTCTTCCAAGAAGTTATAACGCATTCCAATATTTACAAAATACATTGGTTTCATAGTAAATTGAATACCCTTGTTCTCACCTCTGTAGAATGCAAACAATGAGAATGATAGACGTTGTGTAGCTCTAAAGTTATTGAACATTCTAAAGTTCCATGCTACGTTATCTACTTCAACTTCTTCAATTATGATATCGCCTTCGTCAGCCTCATCTGGCGGAGCTGTTAAACGTTCAGTAATACTTTTTTGTGTCTGTGAGAACAGATCAAAACTACCATTGATACTCCACCATTTTGTTGGTCTGTAATTAGATGATAATTCAAAACCAAATGCAGTGGTATTGTCAAAATTGTCAAATGTCAATATAATACGATTGAAATCAGCTCTATCCACATAAACTGCTCTATTGATCTCGTCTTCAATGAGTCTGTAAAATACACCTGCAGTGATGGTGCCTTTCTCTAATTGACGCGTATAATTGAATTCAATTGAGTTTGTAAACTGAGGTAATAGCTCTGGATTACCAAATGAAGATATCAATGGTGTATTCCATTCTGGTAAAGGATTTACTTGCCCAATTCCTGGTCGATCCACACGTCTACTGTAACTTAATTGATAGGTGTTCTTTTCAGAAGGATTATAAGTTAAGAATACAGATGGATATAATTCGGTATAGTCATTCTCAAAAGGAATTTCGGTTACAACATCTGTATCAAGATTGGTATTGATTGCGTTGGCATCAACTTGTACGGTTTCTAATCTTGCACCTATTTGGTATGACCACTTTTCATAATTTTTACTAAATGTTGCATAGGCCGAAAATATATCTCTTGTATAGGTATAATCTACTGTTGAAGGAATATAATTACCCATTTCATCCTGCACTCTGGCATCAGACTCGTAGAACTGTACATTTTTGAATAAACGGGCTTGTAAACCGGCTTCCAATTTTGTTTTTTCATCCAGTGGGTTCACATAATCGAGGTTAATAGTTGTTCTATCTCGATCTGTATCATTGTCTTCAAAGAAATTTGGTCTCGTTAATGGAAAGAACAAGTTGTCAGTATATGATTCACCTTCAAAAAAGTTGAAATCAGTTTCCAATTCTATGTTATGACCTTCTTTAGCGAAATCCAGCTTATAGTTAAAGTTGTATTGCTGCGAGTGGTTTTCATTGAAATTATCAAAAGTTTGGGTGGTATTCATTGACGGCATGTCATTTACCACAATATTGGTTTCACCAATGGTTCCGCCATCAAACAAGTTCTGATTGGTAAAGAATGACAATGTGTTCTTGTCGTTTAAATAATAATCTAAACCTACTTTAAACAGGTTTGATTTTCTAGAATCTGTAATATCAATCAACTGGTTGGTATTGGTTTCAGGTCTAAAAATATTTCCATAGTTGATATTGTCAGATATGTTAGTTCCCCAACTGCCGTAAAAATTCAGTTTGCCATTTCTATAATTGGCATCAATAGAACTGTTGAATTTAGGTTCTTCTTGGTACGAAAGACCAACTGTGGCGTTACCGTTAAATCCAATATTCACATTTTTGTGTAGAATAATATTGATGATTCCACTCATTCCATCTGGATTGTATTTTGCCGATGGATTGGTGATCAATTCAATTTGCTTGATTGATGTTGATGGAATTTGTTTCAATAGTTGAGCAGGAGGTACGTTGGTCAATTTACCATCTACCATTACCTGAACGTTTTGATTTCCTCTCAAGCTGATGTCTCCTGTTTGTTGATCCACACTCACCGATGGTAAGTTGATCATTATATCTGACGCCGTTGGTCCGCTGGTTGTCAAGTCTTTTCCAACTGTAATTACCTTACGGTCTACTTTTTGTTGAATGGTCGAAACCTCAGCTACTACGGTTACCTCATCAAGTCCTTGAGCATCTTCTACAAGTCTAATTTCACCAAGATCAATACGTCTATTACCACGACTTATTGAAATGGCTTTATCTTCAGCTTTAAATCCAATGAATTGAATGGTTACTGTATAGTCTCCTTCAGGAATTTTATCAACTTTAAATTTACCGTCATCGTCAGTAATTCCACCAGTAACAGTTTCACCGGCAGCATCCTTAACAATAACATTTACATAGGGAAGGGGTTCGTCTAGTGCATCATCCATAACGACTCCTGTAATTTGACCATCTTTAAAGGTCTCGTCGCTATTAGCGTGTGCACCATTAAAAACTAGTAATAAAAGTGCACAGAAAATCATTAATTTTCTCATTTGTTTTTTGATTGATTGGTTAAAAATTAAATTGGTTTATTTACTTTTATATTTAACAGACGACCTATGACGATTTGTGTTACTACTTTTAACACAACTTAACATCTCTTTAACAAAATGAACTTGACCTAATAATTCTCTAATGAATAGGAAGACTTTAGTTTTCGGTGCATCGCTAAACTCAGGAAGATATTCGAATATAGCTGTTAGACGCTTGGTTGACAATGGAATTGATGTTGTCGCCTTTGGCAGTCAAGGCGGCCCTATTTACGGTATTGAAATTGAAACAGTACTACAAAAGTATTCAGATATTGATACGGTAAGTTTGTATATGAATCCCTTCAACCAGTCCTTATTTTATGACTACATAATAGGGCTTAATCCTAATCGTGTTATATTTAATCCAGGAACAGAAAATCCTAAATTTTGGAAACGTCTAGATGATCAGGGAATCAATTATGAAGTAGCTTGTACATTGGTATTACTTTCTACGAATCAATATTAAGCCAATAAATGTGATGAGCCCATTTAGAGGTAATAATTCATACCCAATAACATAACCTCCTATTTTCTCTGGTGGAATAGTACCTAGAACATAAACTATTAAAACAGAGCATAATGCAACGATCCATACATATTTATCTTTAATAGTATACTTGGTAAAGATTCCAAAGGCAAATAAGCCTAACAACGGACCATAAGTGTAACCTGCAACGGTAAGTAAACTGTCAATGACATTTCTGTCTAGAACGTGTTTAAAAATTATGATTACAATTACAAGCATAATACTCATCGCTATATGAGTTCTTTTACGAATGCGTTTTCTGTCCTTTTCTGGTTTGTTCTCAATATCTAGAAAGTCAATACAAAATGATGTGGTTAATGAGGTCAATGCACTATCGGCACTACTATAAGCAGCTGCAATTAAACCGAGCATAAAAGTTATAGCCAATGCTATTGGTAATCCATTGTTCAAGGCGATTTCAGGAAATAGTAGATCTGTTTTTGGAGCACCATCCATTAGCGGGATGGCGATGTTATTCTTGTTGGCATAGATAAACAGTAACGCACCAAGAAGCATGAATAAAAAGGTCACACCTACCAACACAAAACTGAAAGAGACCATATTCTTTTGGGCATCTTTCAAGGTTTTACAAGTCAGGTTTTTTTGCATCATATCTTGATCAAGTCCTGTCATACAAATGGTAATGAACATACCACCTAAAAACGACTTAATGAAATAGCTGCGATCTAAAAAACTATCGGTGACCAAAACTTTGCTATATGATTTCAACTCTTCCGAGGCAAGAAACTCGGTAAAACTCCATCCCAATTCCTTATTAATGAAATATATTGATAAGATCACGGCAACGATCATAAATAGCGTTTGTAAGGTGTCTGTCCAAACAATAGTTTTTATTCCGCCTTTATTAGTGTATATCCAAATTAGCAATATTGAAATAATGACCGTCACTTCAAACGGAACATTCCAGGCATCGAAAACAAATTGCTGTAGAACAATGGCTACCAAAAATAGTCTGAAAGCAGCTCCTAAAACACGTGATAAAAAGAAGAAGAATGCTCCAGTTTTATGACTTACAACACCAAAACGTTCGTTCAAATATTCGTAAATACTTGTAACATTAAATCTATAGTAGACTGGCATCAATACATATGCGACCACAAAATACCCAAATAAATATCCAATAACCACTTGAAAATAAGTAAATTGCGATCCTTCAATCCATCCTGGCACCGAAATAAAGGTCACCCCTGAAAGTGAGGCTCCAACCATTCCAAATGCCACCAAATACCAGGGCGATTGTTTGCCAGCCTTAAAAAAGTCAGTGTTACTATCGTTTTTACCAGTAAAATATGAGATGAGTAGAAGCAAGCCAAAGTACGCGGCTATTAAAAGTAGAATCTGAGTACTTGTCATGGAGATGATGTTGAAGTTTCAAAGTACAAATTTATATTTTCAATATCCAAATTACGGCTTTCAATTAACACTCATGTAGTTAAAAATTGTAAATTCGCAGCAATGGAATTCTCATCAAAATTACTTCAAAATGCTGTCAATGAAATGTCGCAATTACCAGGAATAGGTAAGCGAACAGCTTTGCGTTTGGTACTGCATTTGTTGAGGCAACCCGCCGATCAAACAAAGCATTTAACTGCGGCTTTGTCACATTTAAGAGAAGACATTAAATTCTGTAAAAGTTGTTATAATATTAGTGATGTAGAATTGTGTGAAATATGTGCCAATCCACATCGAAATGAGGAGTTGATTTGTGTAGTTGAAGATATTAGAGATGTCATGGCAATTGAAAGCACAGGCTCGTTTAGAGGTTTATACCATGTTCTTGGTGGTAAGATCTCACCAATAGATGGCATTGGACCTAATGATTTGACCATTAAACCACTTGTAGATCGTGTTAAGCAAGGACTGGTTAAAGAATTGATTTTTGCATTGAGCTCCACCATGGAAGGCGATACTACCAACTTTTATATTTTCAGGCAGATCGAAGAGTATAACATAACAACTACTACTATTGCGCGAGGTATTTCGGTAGGGGATGAATTGGAGTATGCCGATGAGATTACCTTAGGTCGAAGTATAGTTAACAGAATTCCATTTGAAGCATCTCTAAAATCGTAATGCGATTGAAGCTATCAGTAATCATACTTAGTTATAATGTTCAGCATTTTTTACATCTGTGCTTAAACAGCGTGCAAAAGGCTATAGCTGATATTGATGCCGAGATCATAGTTATTGACAATAATTCTTCTGATGATAGCTGTAGGATGGTGCAACAATATTTTCCTGAAGTAAAACTACTTCAAAACCAAGAAAACTTGGGTTTTGCAAAAGCTAATAATCAAGCTGCTAAACATGCTACAGGTCAATATATATGTATTCTTAATCCTGATACAGTAGTGGCTGAAGATACTTTTGTTAAGCTTTTGGAATTTTGCAAAAACACTACAAATCTGGGTGCGGTTGGATGTAAATTGGTTGATGGTAAAGGTGAATTTTTACCTGAAAGTAAACGTAATCTGCCTGTCATTAAGGTCGCATTGAATAAGCAAATGGGCAATGATGAATTGTATTATGCCAATCAGGTTCAAACAAATGAAACGGCTAAAGTACCTGTACTAGTTGGCGCTTTTATGTTTTTAGAACGCAATGTATTTGATAAAATGGGTGGTTTTGATGAAGATTATTTTATGTATGGTGAAGATATAGATCTGTCATACCGATTACTGAACTCCGGACGTGATAATTTTTATTTTGCCAATACGACTGTAATTCACTTCAAAGGCGAGAGTACCTCGAAAAATAAAGAATACGCAAGGCGCTTTTATGGAGCCATGCAGATCTTCTATAAAAAGCACTTTAAAACTAATTGGTTTGATAATGCGCTTATCGGGCTTGGAGTTAAATTGGCCAGTCTAATGCGAAAGGATACTAGTAAAGTGGATGAAATGGTTAGTTCTTATTTGGTAGTTTCAAATAGGCAGTTTACAAGTTTGGAATCGGTTGTCGTTAAACCCATTAAGTATGTTACACAATTATCTTTGGTGAGTCCTGGAACTGAAATTATTTTTGATGCCGAGTTTATAAACTATCAAAATATCATAACCTATATGATTGACCCTACCATTAATTATAATGCGACTTTTAAGATCATACCACCTGGAACAACCTTTTGTGTTGGGAGTAATAGTTCCAAATCTCAAGGTCGTGTAATTGAATTCTAAGTTTAATTATTTGATAAATCTTAAATAGGGTTGTCTAATTTTCATAAATTTGCAGCGATAAACCTTTAAATCACGAGTGCTTTATTTATGGCAACGTTTGAACTTAAATTACCTAAAATGGGCGAGAGTGTCGCCGAAGCTACAATTACTTCTTGGCTTAAGGAAGTTGGTGATACCATTGAAGCTGATGAAGCCGTATTGGAGATCGCTACTGATAAAGTAGATAGTGAAGTGCCTAGTGAAGTAGATGGCGTTTTAAAAGAAAAACTCTTCAATGTAGATGATGTAGTTAAGGTAGGGCAAACTATTGCTGTTATCGAAACAGATGCCAATACTTCAGTTGTGCAAAACGCGCCGGCCCAAGAAATTGTTGAAAAGCAAATAGAAGAGCAACCAATTGAAGAAACCGCTGCACCAGCAATTGCTGAGGTACAGCAAACTGTTGTAGCTGCACAAGAAACAGCAACGCCTAGGGTAGTATCTAATGGCGACCGATTTTATTCACCGCTTGTAAAGAATATTGCTAAAAAGGAAGGCATATCACAATCTGAATTAGATGCTTTACCTGGAACAGGAAAAGAAGGTAGAGTGACTAAAAACGATATACTTAGTTATTTAGAAATAAGAGGAAGTCAACCTGCAGCTACTCCTGCTCCGGAAGTAGTACAACCACAACAAGACAATGGTGTAGAGGTACCTGTTCAGGCTCCTGAAGTGAAAAAAGAACAACCTGTCGTTATTCCGTCAGGAGATGACGAGATCATTGAAATGAGCCGTATGGGCAAACTTATTGCCAAGCATATGGTCGATTCAGTTCAAACCTCAGCACATGTGCAATCGTTCATTGAAGCTGATGTTACCAAGATTTGGAATTGGCGTAAAAAAGTTAAAGATGACTTTATGAGGCGTGAAGGTGAGAATCTAACGTTCACACCTATTTTTATGGAAGCGGTTGCTAAAGCATTACGTGATTATCCAATGATGAATATTTCAGTGCAAGGCGATAAGATCATCAAGAAAAAACACATTAATCTTGGTATGGCAGCTGCGTTGGCTGATGGTAACTTGATTGTTCCTGTAATTAAAGATGCAGATCAGCTAAACTTAATTGGCATGACCAAAAAAGTGAATGACCTGGCTAATCGCGCTAGAACAGGTAAACTTAATCCAGACGATATTCAAGATGGTACGTATACAGTCACCAATGTTGGTACATTTGGTAGCATTATGGGTACACCAATTATTAACCAACCTCAAGTAGGTATTTTAGCCTTAGGTGCCATACGTAAAGTACCAGCTGTTATTGAAACCTCAGAAGGTGACTTTATTGGTATTCGTTACAAAATGTTTATGTCTCATTCGTATGATCATCGCGTTGTCAATGGTGCTTTGGGAGGGCAGTTTGTTAAAGCAGTTAAAGACTACCTTGAGGCCTGGGATAGCAATAGGGAGATATAATTTTATAAAAACGAGTTATAGACCCAATCAAAATAAGGTTGGGTTTTTTTATTTTTACAACAATCTAAACACATTTAATTGGCTCAACTTAATTTAAATAAACCCATTTGTTTTTTTGACCTTGAAACCACAGGTGTTAACATTTCAAAGGATCGCATTGTCGAAATAGCCATATTAAAAGTACACCCAAACGGTAAAGAAGAAAACCACAGATGGTTGGTCAATCCAGAGATGTCGATACCAAAAGAGGTTACTGCTATTCATGGTATTTCTGATGATGATGTAGCCAATGCACCTAAGTTTAGAGAAATTGTAAAGGAGATCAATAATTTGATCAAGGACTCAGACTTAGGAGGATTTAACTCCAATAGGTTTGATATTCCACTATTGGCAGAAGAAATGCTTCGTGCAGAGGTAGATTTTGATATGAAGAACCGTGTTGCTGTTGATGTACAAACTATTTTTCATAAAATGGAACAGCGTACGCTATCGGCCGCATATAAGTTTTATTGCGATAAGAACCTTGAGGATGCTCACAGTGCTGAAGCCGATACCAATGCCACCTATGAAGTATTAAAGGCCCAATTAGAACGTTATGACGAATTGGAGAATGACATCAAGTTCCTATCCAATTTCAGTTCACGGAAGAAATTTGCCGATTTTGCAGGATTTATTATATATAATAAAAATGGCGAAGAATGTTTCTCATTCGGGAAACATAAAAACAAACGTGTTGTAGATGTGCTGGAATCGGAACCTGGTTATTTTGGATGGCTCCTAAATGCAGATTTTCCTTTATACACCAAAAAAGTACTTACCGCTGTTAAACTAAGAAGTTTAAATAACAAATTATTGTAAATGAAGCTAATTTGCATTGGTCGTAATTATACCAAACATATAGAAGAGCTGGATAATGAAAAGCCAGAACATCCCGTTGTGTTTTTAAAGCCAGATACTGCAATTCTACCTAAAAACCAACCGTTTTTTGTTCCTGATTTTTCGACTGATATTCATCATGAGGTGGAAATATTGGTAAAGATCAATAAGGTTGGCAAGTATATCGATAAAAAATTTGCACATAAATACTACAACCAAATTGGTTTGGGGATTGATTTTACAGCGCGTGATCTACAAAGCGATTTAAAGGCTAAAGGACTGCCTTGGGAAAAGGCAAAAGCCTTTGATGGCGCTGCTGTTGTGGGAAATTGGCTGCCAAAGACGCATTTTGAGAATGTCGATAAC
>CAYZKX010000071.1:0-9782 GCA_964479055.1 uncultured Flavobacteriaceae bacterium | reverse complement strand
GGTATTGGCTGTTGATGCAGGACATCATATGAAAAAGAATAAGGTGGTTCTTTATATGTTCCTTACCATTATTGGTGGTCTTATTTTTGTGGGATCACAGGCTTGGGAATGGGCTACTTTCATTAAAGGTGATTATGGTGCCGTACAAACTAAAGGTGGAAATATCCTGCAATTTGGAGAATATGTCGATGTTGATGGAGAACAAAAATTTAAGCGTGTAGCGATCGCAGATTTTTCTACAGCCGAGCCAAAGTACAGAGAGGCTCACAAAGAAACTAATGGTATATGGTTTGTGGCCGAAGGTACTCAACCTTCATTTACAATGAATGAAGTGATCCATGGTTTAGAATCACACCCTAACGTGTTGGTGCGTACACAAACCATCAATGAAAATGGTGAGAAAACAGTTTTGAGTAGAGAAGAATCTTTAAGGCAGATAAAAGAGAATGGTAAAGTAGTAGTTGAAGGTGCAAATTTAAAGGCCAATGAATATGGCACACCGTTGTTTGCCGACTTCTTTTTCTTTATAACCGGTTTCCACGGTTTCCACGTTTTTTCAGGAGTAGTAATCAATATCATAATTTTCTTTAATGTGATATTAGGCACTTACGAACGTCGAAAGAGCTATGAAATGGTTGAAAAGGTTGGACTATATTGGCACTTTGTAGATTTAGTATGGGTATTTGTATTTACCTTCTTTTATCTTGTTTAACAGTATTGATTTAAAAAGACATGGCTGGACACGAACATAAATTAGAAATATTAAGAGGCTTGCTAAAATTCAAGTCAAACGTTCAAAAAATTTGGGGCGTACTTATATTACTTACCATTGTAACTACAGTTGAAGTAGTATTAGGAATTTATAAACCAGAAAGCTTAAATGCTCAGTTTTTGAGCATGAAACTTTTGAATTGGATATTCATTATTTTAACTATTGTGAAAGCCTATTATATTACTTGGGATTTCATGCACATGCGAGATGAAACCAAATGGATGCGCCGCATGGTAGTATGGACCGCGGTATTCCTTATTTGTTACTTGATATTTATTCTTCTACAAGAAGGTGGATATATAGAAACTGTATATAAGGAAGAATATGTGAAACGCGACTTTTAACAACAATATATAATATAGAAAGACGGTTTTTAAAACCGTCTTTTTTATTTTTGCAGCATGTCATTTAGCAAATACAAAAAGCCAATTATACTAGGGGTTTTATTTTTTCTTCCCGTTACATTTTTGCTGTTTTTATATCCCTCTACGCATCATTATAATCCACTGGAAATTGTAAATGAAAATGTGGTAGAGTTGGATGATTTCATTACCGAAGATGGTCAAAAAATAAATCTCAATGATCACATAACTGTTTTACAGTTTCTTGGGTCACATCCCGATAAGCAATCTATTGCCACCCTGAATTTGAAGGAGATGATCTATGATAAATTTAAAGGATTTAAGCGCTTTCAAATTGTTTCTTTAGTAGCTAATGGCAACCAACAGCAGGTGTCTGTTCTCAAAAAAGAACTTTACAATTATGAATTTCCAGAGTATTGGCATTTTGTTTATGGCGACACTAATGATATTATTAAAGTATTCAATAGTTTGAAGACCGAACTGGATCTTGATGCGATGCAAACCACCAATCATGTTTTTATTATTGATAAAGAATTGAACCAAAGAGGCCGATTTGATGATCGTGAGAAATACGAAATTGAAAAAGAGGCCGCAGTATATGGATTAGATTCGTATGATTGCATTGAAGTAGCCGAGTTAAAGAATAAAATGAGTGAAGATCTACGCATTTTATTTACGGAATATCGACAAAAACGCAAAGGTAATTTTGACTCTACCGCGCGTAGAGCACAAGACATAAATACAGATGAAAAAAACTAATTATTCATACATAGGGATCACATTTATTATTCTTGTATTCGGAATTATTTTTATTCCGAAAATAATTGATAGAATTTCTAATAATGAAGTTTCAAGACAAGAAAGCAGAAGTAATTCCATTTCTACAGATACGGATTCTGATGATGAAGAATTGTCATATTTGGTAATAAATAATGAACCAAAAAAGGTTGCTGATTTTAGTTTTACCAATCAAAATGGTGAGACCATTACAAATGCGAACTATGATGGAAAGGTCTATTTGGTTGAATTCTTTTTCACCACCTGTCCAACCATTTGCCCTCGTATGAGTAGAAATCTGGTAGATATTCAAAGTCATTTTGAAGGCTTAGATAATTTTGGAATTGCCTCATTCACTATTAACCCAGAAACCGATACTCCTGAAGTTCTTAAGGAATATGCAACAAAATATGGTGTAACAAATCCTAACTGGAATTTTCTAACTGGCGATCAGGATGCCATCTATGATCTAGCTAACGTTGGGTTTAACTTGTATGCCGCACAAATAGATGGTGCTCCAGGTGGATTTGAACATTCGGGAAATTTTGCGTTAATAGATCAAGAAGGCTTTATTCGATCTCGTAAGGATCAATTTGGTAACCCTAAGATTTATTACAAAGGTGTGGTTAGCCAGGATGAAAAATACGATGATGACGGTGAAGAAGAAGAGATCTCAATATTAATCGAAGACATTAAAAAATTACTGAAAAACAATGAATAATGAAAAGAAATATAACAAGCTAATAGTTGTTCTTTCAGTAGCCATTCCTTTAGTGGTTGCGGCCTTGTTTGGGATTAAAATCCCAAATGTAGAGCCTTTGAGCATGTTGCCTCCTATTTATGCCTCGATTAATGCCTTTACTTCATTGGTTCTTGTAATTGCATTTTGGGCCATTAGGAATAAAAAGATTAAGCTCCATAAAAAGCTAATGCAGCTGGCTATTGTTTTGTCTACCTTGTTTTTATTAATGTACGTGGCTTATCATATGACCAGTGAATCAACGAAATTTGGCGGAGATGGCGCTATAAAATATATCTATTATGTAATATTAATTACACATATAGTGATGTCGGTTGTGGTGATCCCATTTGTGTTAATAACCTATGTAAGGGCCATAACTAACAATATCGAACGCCATAAAAAAATTGCTAAGATCACTTTTCCGTTATGGTTGTATGTTACAATTTCAGGTGTGCTAGTATACATCATGATTTCACCCTATTATTGAACCTTTGAATAAGCGGTACGTCATATTAATTGTAATGCTGTTAGCAACTTTCATTGTTGAAGCTCAATGTGCAATGTGCCGCGCTGTACTCGAAAGTGAAGAAGGACAAAATACGGCCAAAGGAATCAATGATGGCATAATCTATTTAATGCTAATTCCTTATATACTAGTTGGCGGAATAGGTTATTATCTCTACCGTAAATACAAAGTCCGTAAATAGATTTTAACATTAAATTAAGATTTAGCTTGTAACAAAAACCCACATTTAAAGTCTAATTTGTGTCGTTGATACCATCAACACAAAGAAACAACACTAACTAGTTATGCTGAGAATAAAAAATCTTCATAAATCCTATCCTATAGGAGACTCAAGTTTGCACGTGCTTAAAGGAATCGATCTATCGGTTGATAGTGGTGAAATGGTAGCAATAATGGGATCTTCGGGATCTGGGAAGTCTACTTTATTAAATATTATTGGAATTCTGGATGAAGCCGATTCAGGAGAATATACCTTAGATGGTGTTACTATTAAAGACTTAACTGAAAAGAAAGCAGCCGTTTATAGAAACAAATTTTTAGGGTTTATTTTTCAATCGTTTAACCTGATCAATTATAAGAATGCCCTTGAAAATGTGGCTTTACCATTGTACTATCAAGGACAAAGCAGAAAGCAGCGTCAAGAAAAAGGTAAGTTTCACCTTCAAAAAGTGGGTCTGTTAGATTGGGCACACCACCTTCCAAACGAACTTTCTGGTGGTCAAAAACAACGTGTCGCTATAGCAAGAGCATTAGCTGCCGATCCCAAACTTTTATTAGCCGATGAACCTACAGGTGCATTAGATACCAAAACATCATATGAGATCATGGAATTCCTTCAGCAATTGAATGATGAAGGCAAAACCATTTTAATCGTAACGCACGAAGAGGATATTGCCGAAATGTGCAAACGTATAGTAAGATTGCGTGACGGCGTAATTATGGAAGACAAAAAAGTAGAGCAAGTTAGAGTAGGACAACATGTTTGATTTAGATACCTGGAGAGAAATCCTTCAAAGCATGAATAAGAATAGAACCAGAACTATTTTGTCTGGTTTGACTGTAGCATTCGCTATACTCTTATTCACCGTATTGTTTGGAATTACCAATGGCCTGAAGAACACCTTCAAAGAAGCCTTTGCCGATGATGCGATTAATGCCATTTTTATTCGTTCGGGGCGTACAACCAAAGCACATCAAGGGCTTCAAGCTGGACGAAGAATTCAATATAGAAATAAGGATTTTGATTATTTAAAAGATGAATATAGCGAACAGATCGAGTACTCAACTGGACGCATATTTAAAAATGTAAATGCCTCTTTTAGAGGAGAAAAAGGAAGTTACACCCTTATTGCTGCCCATCCAGATCATTTGTATTTAGAGCGTACTATTATTAAGGAAGGGCGCTATATCAACCAAAATGATGTAAAAAATAAGTCCAAGATCATTGTAATCGGCAAATTGGTCGAAGAAGATCTCTTTACCAAAACAACAGCACTTGGGAAATATGTTGATTTAAGTGGGATACAATATAAAGTAGTTGGAATATTTGAAGATGATGGTGACGATGATCAAAATAGGATGATCTATATGCCGGTTTCTACAGCCCAACAGATATATGGTAGTAATGATTACCTAGATCAAATGAATGTGACTTACATACCTAGTATGAGTGAAGATGAAGCTATTGCATTTAGTAATAAATTAGAACGCGGCTTAAAAAAGCGCTTTATGGTACATCCGGATGATCAAAGAGCTGTTCGCGTGTTCAATATGGCCGAAAACGCAAAAGCAGTTAATCAAATGAACGGTGTATTGGGCATAATTGTTATGATTGTAGGCCTAGGTACGCTAATTGCTGGAATTGTAGGCATTAGTAATATTATGATTTTCATAGTCAAAGAACGAACAAAAGAAATAGGAATTAGAAAGGCTTTAGGAGCACAACCAAAAGCCATAATTTCTATTATTCTGATAGAATCCGTGGTAATAACATCCATTGCAGGTTACTTGGGGCTATTGTTAGGCATGGGCCTACTTAAATGGTTTGGTCCAGGAATGGACAAATACTTTATTACCGATCCGGGTGTAAAAATGTCGCTGGTTGTAGCAGCTACAATTACCCTAATTATAGCTGGAGCTTTGGCGGGTTATTTACCAGCAAAACGCGCTTCAAAAATTAAACCAATTGTAGCTTTAAGAAATGATTAGATTTTTATTCGATAGAGATACCTGGCAAGAAGTTTGGGATAGTATGAGTAAAAATAAAATTCGTACTGTCATTACCATGATTGGAGTATGGTGGGGAATACTTTTACTTGTTGGGCTATTAGGTGCAGCTCGCGGTATGGCCAATTCATTTGATCGTTCATTTGGCGATTTTGCTACTAATAGTGTCTTTGTTTGGGGACAGAGTACAAGTAAGGCTTTTAAAGGATTTCAGGAGGGTAGACGCGTACGTTTAAAATTGAGTGATGCCCAAAAGATTAGCGAAAATGTTAAAGGCATTGAATTCGTAATTCCACGCAATCAAACCAACGGATTTGTGGTCAGAGGTTCATTGTCGGGGACATATAATGTCGCTGGCGATTTACCATTATTAGATGTAGTACAAAAGAAAAACTTAATAAAAGGCCGATTTATTAATCAAACTGATATAGATAATCTGCGTAAAGTTGCCGTAATTTCTGAAGATATTTACAAACAAATTTTTCTGAAGGACGAAGAGCCTATTGGAGAATTTATTCGACTCAATGGAATGAATTTCACCGTTATTGGTGTTTTTAAATTAAGTCAATTTGGTGGCCCACAGACTGATATACATATTCCGTTTGACACATTTCAGCAAGTTTATAATCAAGGCGAGAACATAGGTTGGATGATGATTACAGGTAAACCAGAATATAGTATACTTCAAATAGAGGATGATGCCAAATTGCTATTGAGAAACCTTCATAAGATTCATCCAGAGGATAAACGTGCTTTTGGGAGTTTTAATCTAGGAGAGCAATTTGATCGTGTTACTGGATTTTTAGTTGGCATGCAATTTTTGACGTGGTTTGTAGGCATTGCAACCTTAATTGCAGGGGTATTTGCAATTGGTAATATTTTATTAATTACAGTGAAAGAACGCACTAAAGAAATTGGGGTGAGACGCGCATTAGGAGCAACGCCTTTTGAAATTAAAAGACAAATTGTTGTAGAAGCCGTTTTTCTAACGTTAATAGCGGGACTTTTTGGAATTTTAACAGGAGGATGGATATTGATTTGGCTAGATAGTGCATTTGGTCAAGGTGATGACGCCACAATAGTTAATGCTTCAGTATCAATAGCAATTGTATTCTTGGCCCTAATGATACTTGTCATATTAGGAACCTTGATCGGATTAATTCCAGCTTTTAAAGCAACCAGCGTTAAACCAATTGACGCCTTAAGAGAAGAATAACAAACATAAAATACTAATCAAAATTTAAAATGAGTAAAACAGTTAAAATTATAATCGGAATTGTATTGGTAATACTCCTGGCAGTAGTACTTAAATATTTTAAAGATTCTAATTCTGAAGAGGTAATTGAATATGAAGTAGAAGAACCCTTCTATGATTCTATAGATACAAAAGCCGTTGCAACAGGGAAATTGAATCCTGAAGAGGAGATCGAATTAAAACCTCAAATCTCTGGTATTGTTGACGAGATTATGGTTGAAGAAGGTGACGTGGTGCAAAAAGGCGACCTCATAGCAAAAATTAGAGTAGTTCCAAATGAGCAGGCTTTAGTTAGTGCAAATAGTAGAATCAATACCGCTAGACTAACCTATAACAATGCTAAAACACTTTATGATAGAAATAAAGTGTTATTTGACAAAGGTGTAATTTCTAAGCAGGATTTTGAGCGAACGGAGTTAGATCTTAATCAAGCAGATGAGTCCTTACGTCAAGCACAGAATGATTATCAAATAATCCGTCAAGGATCAGTTTCGGGCGGTCGTGGAGCTAACACCAATATCATTGCTCAAATTTCCGGTACAATATTAGAAATTCCAGTTAGAGAAGGTGACCAGGTTATTGAAAGTAATAATTTCAACGACGGAACAACGATAGCCACCATTGCAGATATGAATAAAATGATTTTTGAAGGTAAAGTGGATGAAGCAGAAGTTGGTAAGATTGAAGAAGGCAAAGACATCAAGGTAATTTTAGGGGCTATTGGCCAAAAAGAATTCCCGGCAAAGCTTACGTTTGTAGCACCTAAGGGAATTGAAGAAAATGGAGCGGTGCAATTCACTGTAAAAGCTGATGTTGAGGTTGATGTTCAAACCAATATTAGAGCTGGATATAGTGCCAATGCAGAAATAGAGTTGGCTAGTAAAGATAGTACTTTGGTTATTAGAGAGGCATTAGTACAATTTGATCGTATAACCGAACAAGCCTTTGTTGAAGTTTTAACTGGTGAAAATCAGTATGAAAGAAAAGACATTGAATTGGGATTGTCAGATGGAATTAATGTTGAAATCCTTGAAGGTATAGCTCAGGGAGACAAGATTAAGGTATGGAATAAAGTTGAAGAAGAAGATAACGATAACTAATAATTAGAAGACTTACATAATGAGATATTATATTGTATTAATCGTTCTTTTAGTGTCTGTTGTCACTTTTGGTCAAAATAAAAAATGGACACTTGAGGAATGTTTAACCTACGCATTAGAAAATAACATTACTGTAAAGCAAGGTGTTAATGTTTTATTGAGTAATGATCAAGACGTAATTGCGAACAAAGGGAGCTTTTTACCATCGGTAAGTGCCAGAGCTAACCACAATTTAGTAATTGGTAATGCCGAAATTTTTACTGGGCAATTTGTGGATCAAACTATTAATAGTACAAATTTGGGTATAAATGTGAATCAAACTGTATTTGATGGCTTTAGAAACACCTATTTGTACAGACAGTCTTTAATAAATAGAGAAGCTAATGAATTAGAACTCAATAGAATTAGAGATGACATTTCATTGAATGTTGTGAATTCTTACTTGAACGTATTATTTAACAGGGAGAATTTGCAGGTCGCCATAGCACAATTGGAATTTTCAACCAAGCAATTGGAACAGACACAAGGACTTGTAGACGCAGGAGTACAACCTCAAGCCAATGTATATGATGCGGAAGCCACTGTGGCTTCTGATGAGCAAAATGTGACAATCGCTGAAAATAATTACAATCTGGCGTTATTGACACTTTCACAAGTACTACAATTACCATTTGATGGATTTGATGTGGAGATCATAGATATAGATGATCCACAATCTGTAGAAGTGCTATATAGTGACGTTCAACCAATATTGAATTTCGCGCTAGAAAATAGATATGAAGTTAAGGTGGCCGAAAAAAATATAGAAAGTGCCGCATTAGGAACTAAATTATCCAAAAGTGGTTTTTACCCAACTTTAACGGCAGGTTATGGTTTTGGATCGAATGCCTTCTTTTCAAACCTTACAGATACTGAGTTGACATTTTTTGACCAGCTCAATGAGCAAAAATCACATTCTTTTAATGTCAATTTAAATATTCCAATCTTCTCAAGATTTGTCAATAAGACTAATGTAGCCAGATCAAAAATCACAGAGGAAAATAGAAAATTGGCGTTAGAACAAGCAAGGCTAGATCTTGAAACTAATATTCAACGAGCTTTTACTGATGCTCAAGCGGCACTTAAAACATACGAAGCCTCCAAAAAGGCGTTTGCATCTCAAAGACTTGCTTTTGATAATGCACAAGAGCGTTACAATATTGGAGCCATCAATTCTTTTGATTTAGATCAAGCACGATTTACATTAGTCGATGCGGTTTCTAAACAAATCAACGCCAAGTACGATTTTATATTCAAAACAAAAGTGCTAGATTTCTATCTTGGAAAACCACTAACTATAAACTAGTTTTGTCATATATATTAAACATAGAAACAGCTACAACAAATTGCTCAGTCTCTCTTTCAAATCAAGGAGAGACTTTGTGTTTAGTGGAGGATTATAATAGTAGTTATTCGCACGCCGAACGTTTACATGTTTACATTGATCAGGTTCTTCACAAAGCTGATATCACTGCAGACCGTTTGGATGCCGTTGCTGTGAGTAAGGGCCCTGGATCATACACAGGCCTACGAATTGGGGTTTCGGCGGCCAAAGGTCTTTGCTATGCCTTGAATATACCTTTAATTAGTGTCTCTACACTTGAAGCATTAGCCCATCAGGTAGTGGCAAATGATGGGGTTATAATACCAATGTTAGATGCCAGACGCATGGAAGTATATGCTGCAGTATTTGATGCTCAAAAAGATTTATTACGAGAAACCAAAGCTGAAGTTGTTGACGAGAGGTCTTACAATACGTATTTAGAACGCTCCAAAGTTTATTTTATAGGTACAGGTGTGTCTAAAACCAAAAATGTAATTCAAAGTGATAATGCTGTTTTTATTGAAGACAAACTACCCTCCGCTTCTACAATGAGCAAATTATCATATGAGAAACTCAAAAAAAACGACATCGAAGATGTCGCTTATTTTGAGCCTTATTATTTAAAAGATTTTATTGCACTAAAACCCTCTTCCTAGCCT
>CAYZKX010000070.1:0-9834 GCA_964479055.1 uncultured Flavobacteriaceae bacterium | reverse complement strand
ATTTTTTTTG
Organism: uncultured Flavobacteriaceae bacterium; assembly: GCA_964479055.1. GTDB lineage: Bacteria > Bacteroidota > Bacteroidia > Flavobacteriales > Flavobacteriaceae > CAYZKX01. The sequence continues at coordinate 9,824 of CAYZKX010000070.1, read as the reverse complement.
TAAACTCTAATAAATTCAGAAGCTGTTGTTGGCTCACCATCTAGTGTAAATAATACGGCATCACTATCTATTTGTGCCCAGCTTAAATGATGTAAGAGGCCTATTATTAAAGCGGTAACAAAAATTTTGATTTTCATTTGTTTACAATGGTTATAATCGCAGCAAAAATACTAATATTAGCCTATAAAACAAGTTGGTTTAACAACGCAAAAATCAAAATAATAGTGTAGAAATTAATAGGCTAATACGAAATATTATAGACCCCGTTTAAAATAATTATATTTATAACCAATAATCCATAACCATTATGAAATATTCAACCGAAATTATAATAGACCTTCCTCGTGCTGAAGTGATAAAAAAAATGGACAATACTGACAATATGAAGCATTGGCAACGGGGATTAATCAGTGCTGAACACCTTTCTGGAACACCAGGAGAAGTTGGGGCAAAAATGAAGTTGAACTACAAATTTGGCAAACGTGAGATGGCCCTTACCGAAACCATTGTCAAAAATGATTTCCCTAGAGAATTCAATGCCTCATATGAAACTAAAGGCATGTACAATATGCAAGAGAATCTGTTTGAAGAAACGGCGAACGGACAAACAAAATGGACAAGCACTAGCACATTCACTTCCACTTCTTTTGCCCTTAAACTTATGATGTTCTTGATGCCTGGATCATTTAAAAAACAAACTTTAAAATACATGACAGACTTCAAAAACTTTGCTGAAAACGGAACTAGCGTAGCCGCGTCCTGATAATGACTCTCTTGTTAAAGGCTGAAGTCTTCGAATTCAAATTTGAATATTCATATCATAATCTCCAGCTGTTTGAATCACCTGCTGAATAATCTCGGGAGCGACAGAGCGCTCTTGCGCACCATCTTCCGAAGCCGGAACTCCCATTCTATTAAAGAATTCTGAAAATCCTTTCGGACTATGAATATTGATCCATTTACAAGGGCGGTCGCTCTTATTATTAAAAGTATGAAGTGTCATTGGTGGTATGTCGATTGACTCGCCCGCTTTTAAGACTTTTATTTCTCCGTTTACAAAAAATTCCATTTCTCCTTCTACTATCAAAAAGGCCTCCTTATAATTATTATGAGTATGTGGAGGAGGTCCTTGAACCTGAGGTGGTGTTTCAGCCATCATGAGGTCATAATCACCAGTAGTATTGTGAGGCGTTACTTTGTGTCCGAGGACCCATTTGGTATTAGATTGCATATTTTATAAGATTTTTGTCTCACAAATATATTATGAAGTTTTGTATTGTGCAAATTTTATGAGATATTTGTCTTATGAATAAATCTTATATCAATTCAGGACGTACGAGCCAAAAACTAAAAACACGAAAGAAGATTTTACTTGGCGCACAGCATTTTATTTCTAAAGGTGAAGACTTTTCGTTAGAAGATGTTGCTGAACATATAAATATATCACGCGCTACAATTTATCGCTATTACTCCAGCACAAAAGTCTTGTCACATGAGGCAGCACTTGACCTGAGTACAGAAAGTCCTGAAATCATACACAATAATTTAAAACATCTTGACCTAATTGACATGTTAATTGGAGTTCAAGACTACTATAATCACCTCACTTTGAATAATGAAAAGGCCTTCAGACAATTCATAAGTGCTGCAATTACTTCTAAATCACCTGATCTAAAAAGAGCGGCAAGACGCAAGCAATCATTACATCTTGCACTCTCTGAAAGTTCAACAGTTTTAACTCCAGATGAAACTGATAAGCTTATAAACTTACTTCCGGTTTTGATGGGTGCTGAAGCCATGATTGTAAGTAAGGATGTATGCAAATTAAATAATCAAGAATCTTGTGAGCTTTTGAATTGGGGATTAAAACTGATCTTGAAAGGTCTTGGAGTAGAGTAACTTACGAGTCTTTTAATATTTAAGGCTAATATTTAACGGCTTTAATCCCAAGGGTTTGTTGTATTATACTTAGAAATTATATTACATTTGAACAACCAATGAAAAAAATTCTATTCATAGCAGCCTTTCTCATTTCGGGATATACTGCGCAATCACAGGTTTTACTCTCATTAATATTTGGCGATAAGCTAAATTCTGAAGGACTTGAATTTGGATTGGAAGGTGGTGTCAATTGGTCAAGTATTGCCAACCTAGAATCTAATGACAGACTTTCATCATTTAATCTCGGATTCTATTTTGATATTAGACTCAAAAATCAATGGAATTTATACACTGGTGTGCTTGTTAAAGCTAAACATGGTAATGATAAATTAACTGCTTCGGATCTTGAATTTCTTGGAATAGAACCATTTGAAGCTAATGGCACCTACAGTCAAAAACTGAATTATTTCATGGTGCCAGCATTAATCAAATATAATTTTGAAAATAGAATTTATGCCGAGCTCGGACCTCAATTTGGATTGATGTATGATGGTTGGGTAGAATTCAACTCAGATGAAAATGGTCAGGAAGCAAAAATAAAAACCTCTAACGACGATAATATTAACAAGTTCGATGTCGGCGTTACCATTGGAACTGGCTATCGTCTGCGGCCAGTTGATGGAATGACCCTTGGTATTAAGTATTATTACGGATTTACCAATGTTTATGAAGGTATTAGTGGCTCTAATAATAGTTCTTTGTTTCTAAAAATGAACATACCTATAGGTGCTAACAAGAAAAAGAAAGAACCAGATACTGATACTGAATAAATTTTTTAGAATGAAATTAAACTTCATATTTAAGCGATACGTTCTTATTGTATTAGTTAGTGTTTTTAGTTTTACAACACTACAAGCCCAAGTGTATTCTGAACTTAATAACAAGCCGAAAGACACCACTGAATATAAATATTTGCTACCTATTTGGGGAAAAAAGGTCAAAGCACTTGGCTTTAACCTACCTTATTCTGCTGGAATTGGAATTAACTATTTGTATCAGGATTCGAACATTATAATTTCCAACGTAAATATAGGCTTTAACGGTGGCGATTTGATAAATGTGGACGAGCTTATTAGATTCAACAGCACAAAAGCAGTTTCTAGTGGAATTAATATTAGACCTGATATTTGGGTATTTCCTTTTTTGAATATCTATGGCATTTTTGCTCGAGCTCAGTCCAATACTAAAGTTGATGTAAGTGTGGTTATTCCTCGAGTTGAAGGTTCTGAAGAATTGTTTTCTATACAAACAAGTCCTGAATTTAATAGCACTTCGGTTGGTATTGGATTAACACCTACTGTTGGATTATTTAGTGGTTGGATCGCATTAGATATGAATTTCACCTGGACTGATATTGATAAACAAGAAGAACCCGTATTTGCATTTATTTTTGATCCACGCATTGGAAAAACATTTAATTTTAATAAACCAGACCAAAATATATCGGTTTGGTTTGGCGGATTTAGGGTAAAAGTTAATCGTGATACTAAAGGCAGTTTAGCACTTGATGATGTTTTACCAATAAATGAATGGAACGAAAAAGTTATGAATGGTCAGGAGCGTGTTGGTGAAGCCCAGATCGAGTTGGACGATTGGTGGAATTCCTTATCTCCTATTGAACAGGCCAATCCGGTAAATGTTGTAAAACGTGAAAGTAATCAGTTGAAATTAAATACCGCTTCTGCCTTTTTGAATGCAGCTGAGAACGCAATAGATACGGCAGGTAATTCTACTTTGAATTATGCGTTGGACAAAGAACAAGAATCCCTTTGGAATTTGGTAGTAGGCACCCAGTTTCAATATAATAAGCACTGGATGATTAGAGCAGAATATGGTTTCTCGTCAGGAAGAAATACTTTTTTTACGGGACTTCAATACCGCTTCGGATTTTAACTCGCGCGACAACATCTAATCTATAAAACCCTGTTCGCGCATCCAATCGTTATTAAACATCTTATTGACATAACGACTTCCATGATCGTGGTAGAGTACCACTACCACATCATCCTCTGAGAAGTGTTCTTTTAATTGTAAAACACCCTTAATGGCCGCACCGGCTGAATTACCAAGAAACATTCCTTCTTCTTTCGCTAATAGTTGCGTATAGACTGCAGCGTCTTTATCGGTAACTTTAGTAAATCCGTCAATAATACTAAAGTCTACATTTTCTGGCAGGATGTCTTCACCTATGCCTTCGGTAACATATGGATATATCTCATCATGATCAAAAATTCCAGTCTCGTGATACTTCTTAAAAACACTACCATAAGTATCAACACCCCAAACTTTGATATTAGGGTTTTGTTCTTTAAGATATTTCCCCACTCCTGAAATGGTACCACCCGTGCCAACACCAACAACAAAATGCGTCACTTTACCATCAGTCTGTCGCCATATCTCTGGACCTGTACTTTCATAATGCGCTTTGGCATTGCTTGGGTTGTCATATTGATTGACGTACCAAGAATTTGGTGTTTCTTCCGCCATACGTCGAGAAACAGAATAATAGCTTCTTGGGTCGTCAGGCTCAACATCAGTAGGACATACTACAACCTCTGCTCCTACTGCGCGAAGAACGTCCATCTTCTCCTTACTTTGTTTATCGCTGATTACAAAAACGCATTTGTAACCTTTTACAATTGCTGCCAGAGCTAAGCCCATACCTGTATTTCCAGATGTTCCTTCAATAATTGTACCTCCGGGTTTTAATCGACCATCTGCTTCGGCATCTTCAATCATCTTTAATGCCATTCTATCTTTTACTGAATTTCCTGGATTGAAAGTTTCGTATTTGGCTAATACCAAACACGGTAAGTCTTCAACCAATTTATTCATTTTAACCAATGGCGTATTGCCGATTGTCTCTAAGATATTTTTTGCGTACTCCATCTTATTTTTTTGACCATGCAAAAGTAATTAAAAGTTAACAGGATACGATCAAAATCTCACTTTTGTTTATTCAAATCGAATTGCACGAACAGGAGAAATTTTAGTAACCACAATTGAAGGAATCAATAACATGAGAAGGCATAATAGTAGAGTGCCAAGATTTAAGGCAATAACATAACCTACACTAAGAAATACTGGTGCTTGTGTCACATAATATACATCGGGATCCAATGGGAAGAGTCCAAAGTATTTTTGTATCAATAGTATGCCTAATCCTATCAAATTGCCCCAAAACAACCCTAATAAAATCAAATACGAGGCATTGTATAAAAACACTTTACGAATACTCCAGTTATTTGTTCCCAGGGCTTTCAATATACCTATCATTTGAGTGCGCTCCAAGATAAGTACTAGTAGGGCTGTAATCATATTAATGCCAGCAACTATAATCATAATGGCTATAATGCCATAGACATTTTTATCAAAAATACTGATCCATTCAAAAATTGAAAAGTACTTTTCTACAACGGTCTCTGTATTTAAGGTAGACGGTGTATTTTGATAAACGGATCGTTTAATAACTTCTAAATTGGAATAATCATTAATGAAAACTTCAAAATGCCCAACTTGATCAGCTTGCCATCTGTTTAATCGTTGCACGTGTTTTATATCACCTAGCATGAATGTTTTGTCCAATTCTTGAAATCCAGAATTATAGATACCTACAATATCGAACTGTCTGATAAAAGGAAGTTTATTAATATCGTCTTTTGCAAATAACATCTGGAATTTATCCCCAACAGAGAATCCCAATCTGTTTGCCAGATATTCCGAAATAATAACTTCATTGCTCATAGTCGCTGTAAATGAAGGTGTTTTACCAGCTATGAGAAAGTCGTTCATAAATTCCCAATTATATTCGGTGCCGACGCCTTTGAATACAATGCCTTCAAAATTAGTTTCGGTTCTAATAACTCCAAATTTATTGGCAGCTGTTTGAATGTGACTTACACCTTCTACACTATTGAACTTTGGATAAAAATCTTGAGCAGTTGAGACTGGTGTAACCGATTCTTCAGAAACATTACTGTCAAAATTTGAAATAGTAATATGCCCATTGAAGGCAATGGCCTTATCTCTAATTTTTTGCTGTAAGCCAATCCCGGTTGCAATCGCGATAAGCATAACCACAATACCAATTGCAATTGCCGCAATACCAATTTTTATTATTGGTGCTGAAACACTACTTTTATACGACTTACTGCCAATAATACGTTTAGCTATAAAATACTCGAATTTCAATCTATGCTTCGTTTGATAAAGGTTCTCAAAAATACAGTTTTATTATTTGTTTTGGTGCTAATTTCTTGTGGAAGTAAATCTAATAATGAAGTACTTAATGAACAAGAAAATTCACAACATGCTCAAGACTCATTGATTGTTGGTGCCAATCAAATTGATGCCATTCTACTGCAATTAGAAGGTAAACGTGTTGGTATTGTTGCGAATCAAACTTCCGTGGTTTTTAAAGCTGATGGGTATACTCATTTGGTAGATTCTCTGCTTGCTCATAAAGTTAATGTAGTTCGTGTTTTTGCTCCTGAGCATGGTTTTAGAGGTCGTGCCGATGCTGGAGAAATTGTTGAGGATGGTAAGGATTTAAAAACTGGACTTCCCATAATCTCACTATATGGCAAAAATAAAAAACCGGCCTTTCAAGATCATGATCTGGATGTTATAGTTTTTGACATTCAAGATGTTGGTGTACGGTTCTACACCTATATTTCTACATTGCATTATGTAATGGAAGCCTGTGCAGAAAGCAATATTCCACTAGTTGTTTTAGATAGACCAAACCCTAATGGACATTATGTTGATGGTCCAACAATGGAAAGTGAGCATACCAGTTTTTTAGGAATGCATCCTATCCCATTAGTGCATGGTATGACCATAGCCGAATATGCACTAATGATCAATGGAGAAAAGTGGTTGAATGATGGCATTCAATGTGAACTAACGCTCATTTTTTGTCAAAACTACACACATAACACTCAATATAGTTTACCCATTAGACCTTCGCCAAACTTACCTAATGATCAAGCCATTTCACTTTATCCAAGTTTAGGACTTTTTGAAGGAACTAATATTAATGCTGGTAGAGGAACTGAATATCAATTTCAACGTTATGGCGCACCTTTTTTGGATCCGGAGACCATGTCATTCTCTTATACTCCAGAAGCCAATTTTGGTGCCAAATACCCAAAACATAAGAACGAGCTGTGCTATGGAGAAGATCTAAGTAATACTGTTGTTTCAAACAAAATGACATTGAAATGGATTATTAAGGCTTATGAAAATTCAACAGACAAGACAAAGTTTTTCTTGACTGATGGTTTTACTAAACACGCAGGAACTACAAAACTTCAAAAACAGATTGAAGCTGGAATGAGTGAAGAAGCTATAAAAGCAAGCTGGCAAAAAGATCTTGAAAGCTATAAAAGCACACGCAATAAATATTTAATTTACGATTAATTAAAAGGCGATCCTGAATTAATTATTTCTTGAACTCAAAAGTACGTCATTAGCTTCTTGGTGCTCATGTGTTGGTTCTCTAATGATAACGACAAAAACTATTTTCATTTTTGAATGACCAACTACAAAAACGTGTTTCCCAGAACTGAGATGACCTAATGGTACGCGATATTGAGTGTCAAAAATATAATCATTGACTTCTCTTTCATAATTTCTGTTTATAGAATAAACATAATCGATCTTCTTAGAACTTTGCAAAACTAGGGTATCATGTGTCGCACTGAGGAAGTGTTCTAAACTATCGGCTCTTGAATTGACATTTTTCTTTAAAATAGCCAATGGTTCTTGGGCATTTAATTTAAGCCAACATAAAACCAAAGCCAACATGAAACATGTAAGCGTATTATTTTTCAAATGGTTGATGTATTAGTTCGACAATTGCGAACTCAACAGAAAAGAATTAGTTGACCCTCGAGATAAATCTATGCAGAAAGGCATTGATAACGAGTAAAATATCTATAAAGTGCAAATAAAATAGAGCAATGACCAAAATTGGTGCTCAAATAGTCTCAAATAATGAATTAATGCTCTTCGACCTTTGAAGGCTTTCTAATTTTTTGAAAAGGCTGTTTAAGTAGATCTTTTATGTTTCCGTTCTCTTCTTTGTTGGGAAATACGTCCACACCATAAATCAATTTTTCACGGTCTAATTTCATATACGTTCCAAAAAGACGATCCCAAACTGAAAAGATATTACCATAGTTAGAATCAGTGTAAGGCAACATATAATGGTGATGCACTTTATGCATATCAGGAGAAACAATCACATAGCTCAATGCTTTGTCTATAGATTTAGGAAGCTTAATATTAGCATGATTAAATTGTGTCAATACCAGTGACATAGACTGGTACAGCATAACAATACCAATTGGTGTGCCAACTATAAACACTCCAAATAGTGTGAATATAAATCTAATAACACTTTCAAGTGGATGATGTCTGTTTGCTGTAGTAGTATCAACTTCATGATCGGTATGATGCACAAGGTGGACCATCCATAAAACAGGTATTTTATGTTCTACAAAATGCGGTAAATAAGCTCCTATGAAATCTAAGAATAACAACCCTATAAAGACATACATCCATAACGGCATCTCAGGAAGCCAATTGATTAAACCAAAGTTGTTTGCTGTGACCCAATCGGCAGTTTTCAATAACAAGAAAGCCAAAGAAAAATTAACTACAATTGTGGTTAAAGTGAAAAAGATATTTGGCACTGCATGACGCCATTTACGGTACTTAAATCTAAACAGTGGTAAGGTGCCTTCTATCAGCCAAAAAAATGTCAATCCACCAACCAAAATAATGCTTCTATGAAGCGAAGGAATGGTTTCAAAATAATTAATAACGGTCTCCACAATATTATTTTGTACTATTTATGATCAATTGTGTTTTTTTCAAATCTACTAAAGAAACCTGACTTTTCCATGATTCTGCTTCTTCATCCTTTTCTTGTAGCTTAAAGGCTGTATAATATAAAAAAGCATGGAGTCCCTTGTTGCTATCATCGATCTCTTCCTCCATTTTCTGCAAGGTCCGAATAACCTTTTTGGGTTTATTCAAAATAAGGAAAGCCTTAAGTTCACTAAGTTCACACCGTTGCAGATCAATTGATCTTTGCGCACCAGGACTTACAAGTGTTATAGCTTCATTCAAATAAATTGTTCCCAACTCTATCAGTTCCTTTTTTAAAGCTTTGTCATTAAAAATAGCGAAATCATAATACTTCATAGCCAGTCTATATGCTGTGCTATAACTTTTAGAATTTGCATAATTGCTCAAACTTGGCTTCAAATACACAATATTGAAGGCATATTTATCAATAAATTTACGCATATCTAAAATTTCGACATTCGCTTCGTTAATATTCAAAATATTACCGTTGGCATCCATGATCTTAATACTATCATCAATGAATTTATCTACGTACTTATTACTTCGTTTGCCATCAATCTTATTAAAAAGCTCGTCGTATTTAAATTCTGGTAAACGCACTGGAATAAAATACTCCCAAAGAATGGTATTAATTTTTTCGTCTTGAAAGAGGTCAGTAATCACGAGATTTCCATTGTCATCTACTAATTTCACAGGAAAATCATAGTATGTGGACTCTTCCCACATTGCAAATATTAATTTGTCTTGAATACGCGCCAACCGTTGTGCCACATCCAATGAGGTCATCCAATCTTGCGCGTTAATACCACTGATAACAAAGAATAGAAATAAACAGCTAATGATTTTTTTCATGCAATAAGGTCGATTTGGAAATTTGGTTAAAATGGTATTCTTTTTTTCATTTCTTCAACAATATTGTAGGCTGCAGGACAAATTCCAACATTCTTCATTGTGAGTTTAGAAATTTGATGGAACTTCTTTCTATCGGTATGTGGAAATTCTCTACA
>CAYZKX010000069.1:0-9849 GCA_964479055.1 uncultured Flavobacteriaceae bacterium | reverse complement strand
ACCCTTTCATAGCTTCAAAGGGTAGTTTGGTTACTTTTTTATCGCCATTCAAATACGCTTTGCTTTGTTTTACAAACGATTCAAGTTCATTCACCTGTTTCCCATAGTTCTTGTTTGGCCTAAACCCTGGGTCTTCACCAAGCCACCAGCGTCCTTGTGTAAAGCTATTTGGCCAATTTACATGAATACCATCATCGGCTTTAAGGGTAGCATCTTCCCAATTCCAGGCGTCGAGTTGCATAATAGATGATGTACCCGAAATACGTCCACCACGAGGCGCAACTTGAGCAACTAGAACACCATTAGGTCGCATGGATTCCACCACTTTAGATTCGGCATTATAAGCAATTTGTGAGCGAATATGCGGAATCATGTTGCCTATTTCATCTTGATCGTTAGTGGCGCGTACTGCATCCACTTCAACTAGCCCAAGTCTTGAACTGGCAGCTATAAATCCTGGATATACATGCTGTCCTTCCACGTTAATAATTTTTCCTTTATAAGGCATTTTGGTCGTTGTGGCATCGGCACAAGCCGTTATTTTGCCATCTTCAACAATGATCACACTGTTTTCAATGACCTCACCATTACCAATATGAGCCGTGGCACCTAGAATAGTAAAGGCTTCTGTTTGTTGGTCACCTGGTGTTTGCTGTGCAGTCATTGTCATAGTACACAGCACTATTATTATATATATTAAATTCTTCATAGTTCTAGTTGTTATAGTCTTCAGTATCACAATGGAATTCTCTACTTTCTTTCTTCTTAATAGGCTGGGTTTTCATGCCTTTGTTCTTTTCTTTAAGCATCATAGTAATAAGCTTGCTTCTTTCACTTTTAATAGCATCTCTCATTTGAGCATCGCGTTCGATGTCAAAGTAAGTGACACCTTCTATCATTGTTTTTTCGGCTTTTGAATAAACCGACATAGGATGTCCACTCCATAGTACTAGATCAGCGTCCTTACCTGCTTTTACACTGCCAACACGATCATCAATATGAAGTAGTTTGGCTGGATTTAAGGTCACCGTTTTCCAAGCATCTTCTTCACTCATTCCGCCATATTTAATAGCTTTAGCAGCTTCTTGATTTAATCGTCTTGACATTTCCCGATCGTCACTATTAATCGCCACTACAACACCTGCGTCATGCATAATTGCCGCATTATATGGTATCGCATCATTTACTTCGTACTTGTAAGCCCACCAATCACTAAAAGTAGAACCACCTACACCATGGGTTTTCATGATATCGGCTACTTTATAACCTTCCAAAATATGAGTAAATGTATTGATGTTAAAATCAAATTGTTCAGCAACCTTCATGAACATATTAATTTCGCTTTGTACATAACTGTGACAGCTAATAAAGCGTTCCTTATTTATTACTTCAGCCAAGACATCTAACTCTACATCTTTTCTATACGATTGCCCACTTTTTTTAAGGGCGTCATATTCTTTAGCTCGCGTAAAGTAATCGACATATAATTGTTCAACACCCATTCTAGTTTGCGGAAAACGACCAAAACTTTGCCAATTAGATTGCTTGACATTTTCACCTAAAGCAAATTTGATGAACTTAGGCGCGTTAGGGTTTAACATATTCTCGGCAGATTCGCCCCACTTAAGTTTGATTATAGCCGAGCGTCCGCCAATTGGATTTGCCGAACCGTGTAATATTTGAATTGATGTCACACCACCTCCGAGGTTGCGATAAATATTAATGTCTTCTGGATTTAATACATCGGCAATAGACACTTCCGCCGAGGAGTTTTGACCGCCCTCGTTAATACTCGCTGCAGCAATATGAGAATGTTCATCGATTACGCCTGCTGTTAAATGTTTTCCAGTAGCATCGATCACTTTGGCGCCTGATGCATTTAGATTTTGACCAATTCTGGCAATTTTACCATTTTGGACCAAAACATCTGTATTCTCCAAAATACCCTCACTTTCATTAGTCCATACAGTTGCATTCTTGAACAAAATGTTTTCTTGTTTAGGCATCGTGCTAAAACCATAAGCACCATTAGGGTAAGATACAGGAATGACATTTGGTGTTGATTTATTTCCTTTGCCACGACCATTCATAGAATTAGAATCATTACTATCAGAATTTGCCTTTGACGCAAAAAATGTAGATTCGTTTCCATTTGGATAGATTAGCTTACCTGATAAATTAGCATTATTGCTAACATTGGCTGCCATACGCATGTATTCTTGCTTTGTAGTGTCAGGTGTTGAAAACGTGATATTCAGCCAATCATTTTTATAATTCATGGTTGAGCCAAGTTCCAGACCATCAACGGTTATTTTAGATTTCCCCTTAGTTGTGCTTCCACTAATATTTAAGTTGTATGATTTGCCTCCCGAATTAAAAGTGTAGTCACCATCAATATTGGTTGTATTCATATCAGCCAAGACATTACGATTTCCTCTTACCCAATTTTCGTATAAGGTAGTTTTACTTTCAAACGGGTTACCTGAAGTGATCAAGAAGTTAGCATGGTAGCCATTTTGAAGCGTTCCAATTTCATGGCTTTTTCCTAAAATTGTCGCTGGTACTGTGGTTAGTGCTTCTAGTGCCTTGGTGTCATCCAAGCCATAGGTAATGGCTTTCATCACTGCAGCTTTTAACATATTAGGGGACTTGAGTTCCTTAGTTGTAAATGCAAAATTTATATTGTTATCTGCTAAAATTTTTGCATTAGCTGGCATCTGATTCCATTCACGCATCGCTTCCAACTCCATGGTACTGGCTAAAAACGGATCGGAAACATCGTAAGCTTTAGGAAAGTCCAATGGAATTATCAAGGTGGCGTTGGTTTTTTTTATGTCATCTATTCGTTCATATTCATCACCACCGCCAACAAGTACATATTGGACACCAATTTCATCACCTACTTTGTCTAACCTAACTACATTGGCTCGACTTCCAGCGTCTACAATATAAACCATATCTTTATTGTTGATATAGGCTTCTAAGGATCTGTCAGTATCTTTTGAACCACCACTTTCATACCATTGAGCGTCATAATGAACCTGGCGCAGTATGGCCATGCTTCCCATGAGAGAATTAGGGTATGATTGTCTAGACTTAACACTTTTGCGGAGTGCGATGTATTGGGCCGAACGGTCATCAAGAATACGTTGTGCATCTCCTCCTTCATCGGTTAAGGCAATCAAAGTTCCTGAACCTCTCATTATACCATCTTGCATGTGAGTATTTACCAATCCAAATCCAGCCTTACGTAAAGCGGCAGCTGATTTGCTATCATATTTAAAATGATCAACAGCGTCTTGTTCAGGCATTATATGGTCGTTCCAATAATAGCCCTCTCGACTTGGATTATACTGAGGCGACCGTCCTTGGCCACTTTGACGTTCAGGTGTTTTAACACCAAAGCCAGAAAAGACGTCAATAAAAGACGGATAAATACTTTTACCTGATACATCAATAACTACCGCGTTATCAGGGATATTAACAGATGTACCGGTTGACACTACTTTACCATCTTTGATAAGCAATGTACCTTGATCAATTACTTGAGATGGAGTAACAAATATTTTTGCATTAGTAAATGCAGTATAATTTGAATTTGTTGATTTCACTCCATCGTTCTTAGGAAAATACTCTTGTGCAAAAAGAGTCATGCTGCACAAAAGCATCATGAAAATAGAATACTTTTTAATCATTTGGATTTTTGGTTAGTAAAATGAGCATTAAAGATAATGAATACCATAGTTCTGAGGGCTAGGGCGTGTCAATTTAACATTTGGTTGTTTTCAGTATTGAAATAGTTGACTAATAATGCTACAACATAACTATAACTTTCAATGCCTTTATCTTGATTATTGATCTTGAGAAATTGATTGTATGTACTTTTAAAAAGTGGTTCTAATGGGTTTTGGTGTGCTTGCCAAAATTCATACTCTTCTTGATAGCTTTTTAAAACACCTGAGTTGATCTGCGTTATTGCTTGATCGTACTTTTCGCTGTCGCGTCGAGCAAGTTCTAAAAGACAATGTTTTAGTGCGAAAATGTAACCTGAATATTTAATAAAGGTGTCATCATTATACATAGCCGCTAGGCTTCCAATAAAATTAGCTTCATTTTCTGCTGCATATCCAATTTGATGTGCTTGTTCATGACAGGAAGTGGTTGGAATTTTATGTAAAGGTCCTAATGTGTTGACCTGTGCCTCATTGCTAATAGGGTTAAAATAACCGCCATAACCCATGTAAGTTAGCGGAAGCCTATACAATGAAGCTTTGACGCTCAAGGGTTGTGAATTTAAAAAGGGATAAACTTGGCCTAGATTGGAGAATCCATTTTTAGTAAACATCATAAGTTCATCTTTCTCGTAAGGTATTTTTACTTGCAAGGTGTCATTGTCAACTATTGAACGGTGAATGGTATTTACCTTAGGTGTAAGTTTGTTTAAAACAGAAATTAGTTCTTTAGTGGTATAATCTGTTTGAAGATTCATGGTTTTATGCAAAGGTTCGCGAAAATAATTCAATCCCCAGAATGCATAAAACGTAAAATACACAAATGATACCCCTATCAATAAATCCCGAATCCAAAACTTCGTATCTTTTATTATTCGTTTTCTATTTATTATAACCCATCTTAAGGCATATAGTCCTAGACCTGTATAAAAAAGATCACCAAACGAAAAGGGTAGCCAGCCAAATATATATCGCAATAGCTTTGAAGTAAATTGATAAAGCCCATTACTGTAGTAGGTTTCAATGAACTCGGGAAAGTTTGAAAGCAGTTTTACTAATAGTACTTGAGGGATTATGCTTAATGCAATGATCGTTTTAAATCTGCTCTTCATATCTCAAAAATACACAAATGTTTTATAAAAAATTTTGGCTCTATTGGTTACCTTTGCCAAACCAAAAAACGATTATATGAATGCCGAAATCAGACAATTAGAACCCAATGCTATATGGAATAAATTTGCCGATTTAAATGCTGTACCTAGAGCTTCAAAAAAAGAAGAGCGAGTAATTCAATTTATGATGGATTTTGGACAGCAATTGGGCCTGGAATCTTTTAAAGATGAAGTTGGTAATGTGATCATTAGAAAACCAGCTACAGTAGGTTATGAAGATCGTAAAACTGTAGTCATGCAGTCTCATTTGGATATGGTTCATCAAAAGAATGCTGAAACTGACTTTGATTTTGACACCCAGGGTATTGAAATGTTTGTTGATGGTGATTGGGTAAGGGCTAAAGGCACAACTTTGGGCGCTGATAACGGCCTTGGCGTAGCGACAATTATGGCTATTCTGGAGAGCTCCAAAATTGAACATCCAGCTATAGAAGCTCTTTTTACTATTGATGAAGAAACTGGAATGACAGGTGCACTTGGGCTCAAAGGCGGATTGCTTACAGGTGATATTTTACTGAATCTAGATACTGAAGAAGACGATGAAATTGGTGTTGGATGTGCAGGGGGAGTTGACGTTACGGCTACTAGAACTTATATTCAAGAGAATAGTGAACAGGATACGGTGTCCTATAAGATAGAAGTTAAAGGTTTAAATGGTGGACATTCAGGAATGGACATCCATAAGGGATTGGGTAATGCCAATAAAATAATGAATAGACTGCTGTTTCAAGCAGATATTGACTTTGATATCAGCATTGCAGAAATCGACGGCGGCAGCCTACGTAATGCGATTCCCAGAGAGAGTTTTGCTTATATCGTAGTTAAGAATGATCTAAAAGATAAATTCATGGCATCTTTTCATTCCATAGCGTTGGACATAAAAAAAGAACTGAGAACCATGGAGCCTTCTTTGCATATTTCTTGTGAAATAAGCAGTGATTGTGAAAAAGTGATGGTAAAATCGACACAGGTAGGTTTGTTAAGAGCATTGTACGCAGCCTGTAATGGTGTTTATAGAATGAGTGCAGATATTCCTGATCTTGTAGAGACTTCCAATAATATTGCCAGGGTAATAGTGAAAGAAGGAAACATTAAAATAGCATGTTTAACGCGATCATCGGTAGAATCCTCAAAACAGGATTTAGCAAATGCATTAAAGTCCACTTTTGAATTGGCAGGTTGCACAGTTGAATTTAGTGGCAATTACCCAGGTTGGTCACCTAATATGGATTCTGAGATTTTAAAAGTAATGGTTCCACTCTACAAAGAATTGAATAATGGTATGGAACCACATGTTGCTGCCTGTCATGCAGGATTAGAATGTGGTATTCTTGGTCAGAATTACCCTAACATGGACATGATAAGTTTTGGACCCAATATAAAAGGAGCGCATTCGCCTGATGAACGTGCTCAAATATCTTCGGTTCAGAAATATTGGAACTACGTATTGGAGATATTAAAACGTATCCCAAAGGCATAAAAAAAAGCTGCACATCGTGCAGCTTTTTTTATTTCAATATCATTAATCTTCGGCTATACCAACAATTTCCATATCGAAAATGAGATTGGCATTAGGCGGAATATAACCGCCTCCATAGCCTGATGGTCCGTAACCTAGGTGTGACGGAATAAATACGCGTGCTTTATCACCTACATTCATATTGAGCAAGGCAGCCCTAAATCCAGGTACTAAGGCCGCAGTTTCATTGTAAATAACTTTATATGGCTGATAGCCGTTTTGTGCTTCTCTTGCGGCATTAAACTTGCCATTCTTTTCTGCAACCTCTTTTGAACTGGTATCAAATAACTCACCATTCTCAAAATATCCAGCATAGTCTAACAACACATACTGTGTTGCATTTGGTTTTTCACCCGTACCTTCTTTAGTGAATATCATGGCAATCCCAATTGGGAGTTTTTCAACACGGCCTTTCAAAGATTCATTCTCTTTAATGAATTCTTCTTTGGCTATCTCTGCTTTTTCCTTTATAATACGTTGTTCTTCTAAAGCCTTTTCACGTGCTGCCTCTTCTTGTTTTTTTCTTTTTTCTTCAAGCAAAGGTAATTCAGTCTCCCAGGTTTGCACGGCGTCAAATTTGCGTGCATCGAATCCCTGACGAACAATGTTTACTTGCTCAATTACCACGTCTTCAACAGGCTTATTACCACTTCCAACTTTGACATTACTAATAGTGTCTTGAATCTCCAATCCTAAAACGATCTCACCAAATACAGAATGACAGTATACTCGAGGGTTCGCACAATCCTTTAAATTTCCTTCTTCATCATATCCGTCTAACCATGGTGTTGGTTTTTCAGTAATATAAAATTGACTTCCATTAGCATTAGCACCTGGATTGGCCATGGCCAAAACTCCTGGTTTATCATGTTTGAGAGTGACGTCAAGTTCATCGCCAAATCGATAACCTGGACTACCTGAACCTGTTGCATTAGGATCACCACCTTGAATCATAAAATCATCCATTACGCGATGAAAAATCAAACCATTATAAAATGGTTTACCCTTATATTGTTCCGCCACCATTGGGTGCACGCCTTCGGCAAGTGCTACAAAATTTGCTACCGTAAGAGGTGTTTTATCATATGTTAATTTGGCGACCATTGTACCTTTAGTGGTGACAATTTCAGCATATAATCCATCCCCTAATTCAGGATACTTGTCTTCCTGACATGACGATGCGCTTATAAAAAAGGCCGCCAGTAAAGCAAAAATTGTTGTTTTGATCATTTTCATATTTAGTTGTTTTCTTTTTGTGTTATTGAATTAATGGTTACCTCGCACGTAATTGGAACATTAGTGCCTATACGATTTTCATCGCCATAGTAACCATAAGCTTTTTGCGACGGAAACAAAAAAGTGACTGTTTCACCTGATTTCATTAGTTTAAGACCTTCACGTAAGCCACTGAACAGTTCTTGCTGGTCCATGGCGTAATCCTGCGTTTTTAAATCACTACGTGAGTATATTGTAGTGCCATTAAGATCTTTAATTTCATAATCAAAGTTCACAATATCACCAAAAGTTGGTCTAATACTATCACCTTCTATTTTGGTGTTATAGTAGTACCAAAATCCGTTTTGCGACGCAATATAATTATGGTTTGGTTGATTCTCGATCAATGCTTCAATTTGTTTTTGTTCGGCTTCGAATAGCTTTTTATTACGCTCAGCAGAGGCCTTAATAAATGAACCTGAACTATGCGAAATAGGAGGTCTGGCTTCCGGTGATTTACAACTCAATAGCGTTAGTAGAACTGCAGGTATCAGTAGTTTTTTCATGATTTGAGGTCATTTTTATAGGCATCCAATATAGCAATAAATTTGTCAATGGTGTCCCGAAGGGTCAATTCACTTCGACCTCCAGCCGCATTTATATGACCTCCACCGCCAAAATGTTCACGCGCAAAGTTGTTAACATCAAAATTCCCTTTTGAGCGCAATGACATTTTTACTATACTTTCTTGTTGTTGTTCAATAAAAATAACTGCAAACTTTACACCCTCAACTGAAAGGGCATAATTCACAACACCTTCGGTATCTCCTTTTTGAAAATGAAACTCATTCAAGTCATTTTGAGTCAAAACAATATAAGCCGTATGGTATTGATCTAGAACATGTAAATTATTCAATGCTCGCCCCAATAATTGTAATCTGTTGAAGCTATTGGTGTCGTAAATGTTATTGTGAATTGCTGCATTATCAGCTCCTTTTGCTATGAGATCAGCAATCACTTTATGTGTTAAACTGGTAGTTGAGGGAAAGCGAAAGGAACCAGTATCGGTCATTATTCCAACGTAAATACACGTCGCTATCCTTTGATCAATGTGTTCAAGGTCACCAAGCATATTGATAAAATGATATACCATCTCACAGGTAGATGACATGGAGCTATCTGAATACATAAAAGCAGCATAGTCATCGGGTTGCTGGTGATGATCGATCAAGATTTTAATGGCCTTGGATTGCTCTAAAACATGTTCCATCTTGCCTGTGCGGTGCAAGGCGTTAAAATCTAAAGTAAAAATGAGATCGGCCTGAGAAATTGTTGTATCAGATCGCTCGCTTTCATTCTCATAAATGAGAACGTCGGAATCACCTGGAATCCATTTTAAAAATTGCGGATAATCATTTGGCGCTATAACAGTAGAATCATGCCCTTTTTTTATCAAGTAATGATGCAAGGCTAACGAAGAACCCATGGCATCACCATCAGGATTTTTGTGTGGCACAATGACAATACTCTTCGGACTTGATAAAAGCGCTTTTAGTTCTGCTATTTGACGTTCATTCATCGTTGGCGAATATACAATTTTTTAAAATTGATAAGGCTTGGTTTTAACAACTAATTAGTTATTTTTGCAACCAATTTTAGAATTAAAAAATGACAACAAACAGAACATTTACAATGCTTAAACCAGATGCCGTGGAAAAAGGGCATGTTGGTGCTATTATAGAGAAAATAACGGCCTCAGGATTTAGAATTGTGGCTATGAAATTAACGCAAATGACCAAATCAGATGCTCAACAATTTTATGCCATTCATAAAGAACGTCCATTCTTTGGTGAATTGGTTGAGTATATGACACGTGGACCTATTGTTGCTGCGATTTTAGAAAAAGACAATGCTGTTGAGGACTTCAGAACCTTGATTGGTGCAACGAATCCAGCGGAAGCAGCAGAAGGAACTATTAGAAAATTATATGCCGCTTCTATTGGTGAAAATGCCGTTCATGGAAGTGACAGTGATGAGAATGCGGCCATTGAAGGGGCGTTTCACTTTTCAGGCAGAGAAATGTTTTAAGACAAAATAATACTCAAAAAAAAGCCACATCAACTTGATGTGGCTTTTTTTTAAAAGTGAAAAACGATTTATGATATAACTTTTACGTTTACTGCGTTCATTCCTTTTTTACCTTCTTTTAATT
>CAYZKX010000068.1:0-9915 GCA_964479055.1 uncultured Flavobacteriaceae bacterium | reverse complement strand
CTTGTATGCAGAAGGACAACGTCGTTATGTAGAAAGTTTATCCAGTTACGCAAGACAGTTCCTGGGACGACTCAATAAACCCAAAGTTGATTACATTAAAGGTATCGCTCCTGCCATAGCTATTGAGCAGAAAGTCAATTCTACAAACCCACGATCAACTGTTGGGACGTCAACAGAGATTTATGATTATTTAAAGTTACTATTCGCAAGAATTGGTAAGACCTACTCTCCTATTTCTGGAAATCTGGTCAAAAAAGATACCGTTACTGATGTACTCGAATATATCAAGCAATTTACCGATGGTGACAAACTATTGCTGTTAGCTCCTATACATCTTGAAGAAGGAAGAGCCATGGAGGACAAACTCAAGGTGCTACAACAGCAAGGTTACGCGCGAATAAAGATTAATGATACTGTGTTGCGAATTGAGGAAGCTGATAGTTATTCCGATACAATCATTGACATCAATCTGGTTGTAGATCGAATTATTGTAAGACATGAAGACGATTTCTATAATCGCCTGGCTGATGCTATTCAAACAGCTTTTTTTGAAGGAAAAGGTGAGTGTTTCGTTCACGCATTATCTGATGATAACATTAGACATTTTAGTAATAAATTTGAATTGGACGGCTTGTCTTTCCTAGAACCTAATATTCATCTGTTCAGCTTTAATAATCCGTATGGTGCCTGTCCAAAATGTGAAGGTTATGGCGATGTCATTGGAATAGATGCACAGTTAGTGTTTCCCAATACCGGGTTATCTATCTATGAAAATGCAGTATTTCCATGGCGTGGTGAAAGCATGAGTTGGTATAGGGATCAATTAGTGAACAATTCTCATAAATTCGATTTTCCTATTCACAAACCATATTTCGAGTTAACAGCCGATCAAAAACAATTAATCTGGGACGGGAATCAATATTTTGAAGGACTAACATCCTTTTTTGAAGAATTAGAAGCCAAGGCCTATAAGATCCAGAATCGAGTGATGTTGTCACGATACCGAGGCAAAACTAAATGCAGTGAGTGCAATGGCAAGCGGCTAAGGAAAGAATCCAATTATGTGAAAGTTGGCGGAGCCACTATAACCGAGCTCGTTGAATTGCCAATAAACCGATTAATTTCGTTTTTTAAACAATTAGAGCTTAACGATCATGATAATCACATAGCTAAGCGTTTGTTGAAAGAAATTAATAACAGGTTATCATTTCTTAGCAATGTAGGATTAGACTATCTAACCCTAAATCGTAAATCAAATACACTTTCAGGTGGTGAAAGCCAACGTATCAATTTGGCGACCTCCCTTGGTAGTAGTTTGGTAGGATCCATGTATATTTTGGATGAACCCAGTATTGGCCTACATCCTCGTGATACTGAACGATTGATCTCTGTATTAAAATCGCTTCGCGATTTGGGTAACACCGTCATTGTTGTAGAACACGATGAAGATATTATGGCCGCTGCCGATGAAATAATTGATATTGGACCAGAGGCTGGTTCTTTAGGTGGAGAAATCGTAGCGACTGGTAGTTTCAATGATATTTTGGTTTCCGATTCTTTAACGGCCCAATATCTAAATGGAAAATTGAAGATTGAAGTTCCGGAGAAACGTAGAGAATCTAAATACTTTGTTTCAATAAGCGGCGCCCGAGAGCATAATTTAAAAAATATACATGTTAGTTTTCCTCTTGGTATGCTCACTGTGGTGACAGGTGTTTCTGGAAGTGGTAAAAGCACATTGGTTAAGAAGATTCTCTATCCTGCCCTGTTAAAAGAACTTGGTGGGTATGGTGACAAACCTGGTGAGTTTTCAGTACTTGAAGGAAATTTCAGCAATGTAAAACAGATCGAATTTGTAGATCAAAATCCTATAGGGCGCTCCTCGCGATCAAATCCAGTAACTTATATTAAGGCTTATGACGATATAAGAGCCTTATACTCAAAACAGCAGGTAAGCAAAATACGGGGATATCAACCAAAACATTTTTCTTTTAATGTTGAAGGAGGACGTTGTGAAACCTGTAAAGGTGAAGGTGAAGTTACCATTGAAATGCAGTTCATGGCCGACGTACATCTTGAGTGCGAGACCTGTAAAGGCAAGCGATTCAAGAAAGAAGTGTTGGAAGTGACTTTTGAAGAAAAGACCATTGATGACATTCTCAATATGACTATTGATGATGCTATTGAATTTTTTGATAGCACTAATCAATCTAAAATCAAAAATAAACTACAGCCTTTAAAGGATGTAGGATTGGGCTATGTGACCCTTGGACAAAGTTCATCAACGCTATCGGGAGGTGAAGCACAACGTATAAAATTAGCTTCATTTCTAGGTAAAGGAAATACATCAGACACCTGTTTATTCATTTTTGATGAACCGACAACTGGCTTACATTTTCATGATATTAAAAAGTTGTTGAAATCGTTTAATGCACTTATTGAAAAAGGGCATTCCATTATAGTAATCGAGCACAATATAGAGCTCATTAAGTGTGCAGATCACATTATCGATCTTGGTCCTGAAGGCGGTGAATTTGGTGGCGAGTTACTAGCTTTTGGAACACCAGAACAATTGGCACAAAACGATAATTCCTTTACAGGTCAATACTTGAGAGATAAGATTTAGATTTCCAACTACAAGCGACTTAGATCGGCTTCTGCAGCGATATATCCAAAAGCTGCCCAATTCCCTGTTTCTACTATATTTTTATAACGATTGGACGCGGTATTTACATCGCCATTGTAATGATACCAATTGGCAATACCATATTGAACAGCTTCACTGGATCCCAATGAGCCATTACCAGCCAAATCTTCTTCAGTCAATTCGCCTTTATAGAACAACAGTAATTGATGGTAAGCATCATTTTCAATGATGGTCATTTCTTTATGAACAGTATCCAATAAACCATTAGCAATATCATTATTGTTAAGTCGTCGATGAATCATGTACAACCAGTGTTTGGATGCAACAACCATATCATCATTTGTTGATGCATTAAGGCAATTGGCAAAATTATATAAGGCGTTTTGAAGATCGTTTTTTAAGTAATATGCAAGACCCAAATGATAATATACATTGGTGTGAAGACTTGAAACGGGTTGATTTAAACGATTAGGAATACCATCTGGTTCCACCTTGTCCTCAGTTCCTAGAATAAGTTCGGCTGCTTTTGAAAGATCAGCAATAGCATTGTCCAGCTGGCGTGTACTTATGTTACGATGGCCACGATGTCTGTACATTCTAGCATCATCAGGGAATTTTAATATGCCTTCATGAAATATGCCAATAGCTGCTTTATAGTCGCCTAGATAAGCCACTCTCCTACCCAGCCAGATAATAAAATCAGGGTTCATTGGATTGCTATTATAGGTGTCTAATGCCCTAATATAATTAGCAATTTGTAGAGAGTCAGTAGAGACATCGACTTGTCTCCTAATTAGATCATTACCCAAAAGTGATGTGCCTTGCAGGGTGTCAATTTTAACACCTTTGGCAACTAGCGATCTATTGTATTGTTGGCATCCTGATAAAAGCAATAACACCAATATAAGACGAATGGCTTTCATTATTTGTCCATATTGTTAAATGATCTAATTATAATAATAGCCCAAATAACCACACAAAACGATACAAAAATTGAAAAATAAAGAACTATACTATTTGGATCCATTTTGTACTTGTTTAAAAAGAATCATCAATCCAAGTATCATAGGCGCCCATAGACCAATAAAAATTCCATGTAGCTGTTCTCCCGTTAAAAAAAGGTACTCTGAAACTATTATGATCAGTGCACAAATTAGAAGCAAAAAGAGGTTTGCTTTGCCCAGTTTACGAATAAATTCCACGAATTAAAGTTTTGTTTTCTAAGGTAGGCAAAATTTATTTCCTATAAAACTTCAAATATTTTCTTCTGGCTAGAAAAGCAACTAACGCGATTATAGTAAATGCAATGGCAATGATCTGGAAGCTAGCGATCTGTTGCCCTGACTGATATGAATGAAGTCCTGATAAATAGAAATTAACCCCAAAATAAGTGAATATAATACTAGAAAAAGCGACTACCGAAAGAAAATTAAAGGTGAATCGCCCACGTAATCCTGGTACTAAACGTACGTGAATAACGAATGCATAGACCATGATACTGATCAATGCCCAGGTTTCTTTAGGATCCCAACCCCAATATCTTCCCCAACTTTCATTGGCCCACATACCACCAAGAAAGTTTCCAATAGTCAGCATCACCAATCCTACCGTCAACGACATTTCATTGACTATTGTTAACTCTTGAATATTGAGTAACATTTTCTTTCTATTCTTAGCAGTAGTGAATATCATAAGCAATAAGGAGACAAAGCCCAATATCATTCCAAGTGTAAAAGGCCCATAACTTCCTACGATCACGGCCACATGTATCATTAACCAATAACTATCAAGAACCGGTTGTAAATTGGCAATAGCAGGATCCATCCAGTTCCAATGGGCAATCATTAAGATCATGGAGGTTACAAATGCTGTTGATGCCATTGTCAATGCCGATTTTTTTCCAAACAACAATCCAAATAACATGGTAGCCCATGCAACATATATCATAGATTCATAGGCATCACTCCATGGTGCATGTCCTGAGAGATACCACCTTACTATTAATCCAGCAGTGTGAATGGCAAATAGTACAATTATTACACCTTTGAAGAATTTTACTATGGCATTAACTTTCTTGCTATTATCCTTAAAAATTTGAACGATCAAAAAGATGAACATCAAGGTACCAGCATACATATACCAGCTAAATAGCTTTTTGAAAATATCATATTTATTATAAAGTATTTCTGTTTGGATCTTCTCGTCACTTAACATTACTACTTCACCCAAAACTTGTTGATTCTTTTTGATTCCTGCTAACAGTTCATCGCTTTTAGAATAATCTCCAGTGGTCTTGCCTTCTTGTAATGTGATTAGATACGCCTTAAAACTGGTATTGATGAAATTACCATATAGGGTATCTTTAAATTGATAATTACCTTCTCGATATTCAGCAGGTGAAATCCAGGTATTATTATCATCATCTGGCACAGGATATAATTTTAAAGAACGTTGTTGCAATGTATTGTACAACAAATTAACCCTTTGATCAGCTTCAAGAAATTCCTTTTGGATCGCTGTTGGTACTTGGGCCTTATAAGCATCCTCAAGATATGGCGCCAATTTATAGGCGCCTTGTGGGGTAAAGAAATCAGCCAGTCTGGCGTATTTGTTGTCCTTGTCCACACCTATCAAATTTCTAATAGTATCGGCTTTCTTTTTACGTAAATAAATAATTGGCACTTCATACCATAAAAATTCGCTCTCAAGCATTGATAAAAAGACCTGATCAGAATTAAAATCTTCATAGGTCTCGTGCTTTGATAGCTTACGTAATAATTCGGAAGCGTAGGTATTTATTGGTTTCATGCGACCATCATAGTCTTGAATTACCAATTCTCCTAATTTAGCCGCGACATCCTTAGAGGCCATATTCACCCCCAAAATGGAATCGACTTGTGTTTTGGAAACTCGACTGTGATCGTGTCCGTCATCAGGACTATGCTTAGTTTGCGAATATCCTGTAAGAGTGAGAAACAGCATTAACGAAGCCAAAACTTTGGTTTTTTTTGCCTTCACTTTTTTCAATTGTTTCCTTAAATCATCAAAACGTGTCTTCTTACTCAGTAAAATAGCCATTAAACCAAAGTACAGTAAAAAGTACCCGAGGTAAGTGATATTAGTACCCCAAAAATCATGGTTAACCGACAAAATAGTGCCTTTCTCATCTGGATCAAAACTGGCTTGGAAAAAGCGATAACCGCGATGATTAAGAATATTGTTCATATAAATATGATAATCAAAATCTGGCTCATTAGTATCTAAAACGGTGACTTTACTTTCAAATGATGAATAACTGTTTTCCGTTCCAGGATAACGTTCGGCAATAAAATCATTGAGTTTGATGCTAAATGGTAATTCAATGACCTTTGATCCATATTTGAAGGCAAAATCCAAGCCGCCAACATTGATTTGTTTGAAGGCATTATTGGTTCCTTTGGCACCCAATAGCTTTATTTCTTTGGTTTCCCCTTTGGTCGAAACATTAATTACCAGGGCATCTTCATCACCTTTTAATAATTCTGATTTCTTTACAACATCAAATCGTCCCTTAATAACGGGCTTAGGAAATACCAGAACCTGATTGCCAATTTGATAGCGTGAACGCAACTGCAAAGGTTGTACACTGTCTTTGACCAAAATACCTTGCTGTTGGGTCGCCATGATCATATAATTACCCTCAAATGGAGATTGAATGGTAAGAGTACTGTCAGTAAATGTGATATTTACAGCACCATCAGTTGGTGCATTTAGAGCATACAATACATTATGAATGTTTTGAACCTGACCAACCTTTAAAAAGTGATTATGCGGTTGGCCCGCAGCAGCTTCAACGATTTTCAAGTAGTACTCTCCATTGTCGTCTGGCACAATATCTTCTTCAGCACCAGCTATAAAATCTGTGAGTTCAATCGTTATGGGTTCTTTAAAATAATCTGTTTTGACCTTAAACCGATTATTGAGTCTTGGAGAGAAGTCTGTTTCAAAATGCTGAATACGACGCATGGTATTTCCATTAACCACCGAATCTCCATCAACATACATGGTGAGATACGTTTTATGCGATAGTATCGAACTCTCAGTTGCGCCTTCCCGAATGGCCATGACGCCTTCATAACTTATATAACGTGTGATAAAGGCACCTAATAAAATGAAAATAAATGCCAAATGCAGGGTCAATGTGGCCCATTTTTCTTTTTTATAAAGCCTGAATCTGAAAATATTACCTACAAAATTAACAACAAACAAGGCCATAATAGTTTCAAACCACCAGGCATTATAAATTAAGGTTCTTGTATATGGTGTTGGTGATGTTTCTTGGCCAGCATCTAGAAATGTCCCAATAGCCATAGAAGCAGCAAATGCAATAAATAAGAAAGCCGTTAATCGAGTAGAAAATAAAATATTCTGGATTCGCTTTAACATAAAGGTCAGGTCAAAGATTTAGCTCATGTTTTCGGTTTGCAAAGTTAGGTATTTTAGTCTTCTTAAAATAACGCTTGATATAGTAAAAAGGTGTTAAAATTACGTTGAACGCATTTCAAAAATCTTCAAATACAGAAAGGTACTCATTTTACGTGCTCTATTTTTGGCGCGGTTTGCAACATCACCTTCAAAAAGCTCATCAATGGTTTGAAACCATAAATTAAGCCATAGGCCAAAATGCACATCGCGAATTGTATGATTATGATCCTTGTCAACTTTTACATGAGCCGCTAGAGGATCTCCTAAATACTTTGTTTTAAGGAATAAACTAGATTCCCAAAAGGTAGTGAGTTGATCATAATGCGCTTCCCAATCTTCTATTTTATCAAAAAAAGGACTCAGTATCTCATCTTGAACCACTTTTTTATAAAAAGAGGTTACTAATAAATAGATGTCATCTCGATTTGTTATGTCTATTTTCATTGTTGTTTACAAAGATACTTCAACATCCTTTTAATTCAATCTATACTTACTTATTTTAGCAGCATGACAACCGTAACATTATTAGGTGCAGGAAATGTTGCAACTCATTTGTACAAAGCTTTAAGTAAAGCTGATAACATTACTGTAAATCAATGGTATAATAGAAGTTTAAAGTCTATTCAACAATATAAAAATGATGTTGAGATCATCGACAAAATGGATGCGCTAATAAATGCTGATCTTTATATTTTGGCAATAAGTGATGATGCCATAGGTCAGCTTTCTCAAAAACTGCCATTTAAAGATCGATTAGTAGTTCATACCTCAGGAAGTGTTGGTATTCATGATCTCGACAAAAATCTGCATCGCGGGGTGTTTTATCCACTTCAAACATTCTCGAAAAATGTAAACATCGATTTTAAACAGGTACCCTTATGTTTAGAAGCGCTTGAAAAAGAAGATTTTAATACCTTGAAGCGAATTGGTGAAGCCATTGGAAGTCCGTGTTATAAAATTAATACTGAACAGCGTCAAACGCTCCATTTGGCAGCTGTGTTTGTAAATAATTTCACCAATCAATTATATAGAATAGGTCATGAAATTAGCGATATCAAGGCTATTAATTTTGATATTTTAAAGCCCTTGATTGTAGAAACCGCTAATAAAGTACAGGACATTTCGCCTTATATGGCACAAACTGGTCCGGCCATACGGCATGATAAGAAAACTATAAAGAAACATCTTAAGCTACTTGAAAATCATACGCATAAGGAGGTTTATGAATTACTAACCAAATCAATACAGGAGACTCATGGAAAATAGTTATAAAGAAATATTGAATCACATCACCACTTTCATATTTGATGTTGACGGTGTACTTACTGACGGTACAGTAATCGTGAGCACTAAAGGTGAATTATTGCGCCGTATGAATATAAAAGATGGCTATGCCTTAAAAACTGCGATTGATCTCGGATACAATGTGTGTATCATTTCGGGAGGGAATAATGAAGGTGTAAGAAGACGTTTACAAGGTTTGGGAGTTACTGACATTCATTTAGGTGTAAGTGATAAGATTGAAAAACTAGACGAATATTTGGATATCTATAATATTGCTCCTAAAAATGCTTTGTATATGGGTGATGATATCCCTGATCTTTATGTGATGCAAAAAGTGGCACTGCCCTGCTGTCCTCAAGATGCTGCTCCTGAGGTAAAAGCCATTAGCAAGTATGTTTCACATTGTGATGGCGGAAAAGGTGCGGCACGAGATGTTATTGAACAAGTATTGAAAGTACAGGGTAAGTGGGTTAAAAATTTCGATGCTAAATATGATTGATCTCCTTAATTTAATCCGTTGGAAAAACCTGCTTTTATTAGCGCTCACGCAAGTTTTGATTAAATATGCACTTCTCGATCCTCAACTCGGCGCAACAACATCTCTGGATTCCTTTGGATTTGCGTTACTACTTATCGCAACTATATGTATTGCGGCAGCAGGCTATGTGGTTAATGATATTTATGACATTGAAACAGATTCGGTCAATAAACCGGACAAGCTGATCGTAACCAAGGGTATTTCTGAAAAAAATGCATTTACACTGTTTGTAATACTTAATATTATTGGTGTTGGTACTGGATTCTATTTATCTAATTGGGTTGGCAATGGTGGCTTGGCTGCAGTTTTTGTTATCATTTCGGCCTTATTATATGTCTATGCATCATACCTTAAACAAATGCTGATAATAGGTAATATTGTCGTCTCTTTGTTGGTGGGTATGAGCCTGATCGTGGTTGGAATTTTTGAATTGTTACCTGCCATAGCACCTGATAACCAAGCTACGCAGATCACTTTTTTCGAACTCATTTTGGACTATGCTATTTTTGCTGTGATCATTAATTTGATAAGAGAAATAGTCAAGGATCTTGAAGACATTGAAGGCGATTATAAGGCAGATATGAAAACATTACCAATTGTTATTGGTCGTGAGAGAACACGAACCGTAGTAACTGTTTTGTCTTTTTTACCTATGGTTGCTGTAGTGTATTATGTGATCACTTTTTTATACAAACAGGAATTGGCTGTAGCTTATTTTGCTTTATTTATTATTGCCCCACTACTCTATTTTAGCGTAAAGAGTTTTTCGGCGGAAAGTAAAAAAGATTGGCAGCACTTGTCCGCAATATTAAAGATGACCATGTTTTTTGGAGTGCTTTCAATGTTACTTTTTAAATATATCTTGTTGAATTAATGCTAAGGGACCTTTTAAAGAATCACAAAATCATCCTTGCCTCGGGCTCACCAAGGCGTCAAGAGTTGTTAAAGGCACTCGATTTTGATTTTGCTATTGATATAAGAC
>CAYZKX010000067.1:0-9932 GCA_964479055.1 uncultured Flavobacteriaceae bacterium | reverse complement strand
ACAGAACCAGAATATTCAATTCTACTAAAAATTTCTTTATCGATTAGCCACTCAGGTGTTTCAAATAAATTGTCTTGAATGAATTCCAGGCAATTCTCCTGATGCTCTTTTGACACATGTGTATAAACAGCACCATCTTGATCAGCTGTCTTATAACGTTCATAAACGCCACCAATATTATTGGAAACATGACCCATATAACGACGAAATTGACCAATCAAATCTCCATACATATCATCAAGATCTGCATAGTCTTCACCAGGTTTGGTAGTCCATTGGATTAGGTTTGGTACAATTCGTTTTAAATTTTTAATTCCGTATTCACTTGCCAGAATTGCATCATCACCTAGATCTTCGGTTTGAGAGCTAGGATCCACCACATCACCTATTTGCTGGTGCCCGAATCGATACATTGGATCATCAGCATGTTCCAAAATCCAATTGTTTAGTATTTCTTTTTCTTCTTCAGCTGATTTTTCTAATATAGGTCTGTAGCCCCAATTGACAGCATATTTATCATAGACCCCAATATTTGGTAATAATGCAACACCTTCATCACCTGGTTGTGCTATATAATTAAAACGTGCATAATCCATAATAGATGGTGCAGTACCATATTGCTGTGTGAATGCTGCATCTCGTAATTTTTCAACAGGATAGGCATAACTACTTCCCATATTATGAGGTAATCCAATAGTGTGACCTACTTCATGAGCAGACACGAAGCGAATTAAACGACCCATTACCTCGTCTTTAAATCCTACTTTTTGAGCATCTGGATTAACAGCAGCGGTTTGTACAAAGAACCATGCTTGTAATAAACTCATTATGTTATGGTACCAACCTATATCACTTTCTAAAATTTCACCAGTTCTAGGATCATTAATATTTGGTCCATATGCATTTTGAATAGGTGATGCAAAATAACGCACCACAGAATAGCGTATATCCTCTGGACTCCATTCTGGATCTTCTTCTACCGTTGGTGGATCTTTTGCAATAATGGCGTTTTTAAATCCAGCTCCTTCAAAGGCTGGTTGCCAATCTTCAATTCCCTGCTTAATGTACTTACGCCACTTTTCAGGTGTTGCTCTATCGATGTAGTAAACAATAGGTTTCTTTGGCTCGACCAATTCACCTCTCTTAAATTTTTCAATGTCTTCGTCTTTGACTTCTAATCGCCATCTATTTAAGTGTCTTACTGTTTTGGCTCGTTGCACATCCAAACCGTAATCTGTGTAAGCCCTTGTGAACCATCCAACACGTTCATCAAAGTAACGCTTCTTCATAGGTACTTTTGGCAATAGGATCATGGAGTTATTAATTTCTATTGAAATTGTGCCCGTGCTAGAGTTACTAGGGGGTGCTCCAGCTGTATAGGTCTTCACGTGTCTTGCTTCAATATTTAAAGGATAACTTTTTACACTTTCAATGAAAGACTTGTTAGCCTCTAGACGTGATACTTTGTATGCCTTTCTTCTAAAATCTGGAAGTCCAAGTGCTTTAACGTCTTTTTCAAACAACTCAGTCACATCAATAACAGTTGAAGTTGAATCTTTCCCAAAAGCTTTAATAGGAAATGTGTATAGTACTGGCTCAAAGTTTGAGTTGACAACTGCCTCATGAATAGGCAAAGAATCAGCAGCAACTACATTATAGGAAACAACTCTAAGTATTACCTTTTTGTCTTTCTTTTGCCATCTTAAAACTTTTTCGTTGGCTTGTTCACCACCATAACCAATACCTGAAGCAGTTTTGGAAATGCGCGTCACCATAAGCATTTCTTGTTCAAAAAGTGAATCTGGAATTTCATAGAAAAATTTGGTATCTATTTTATGTACAGTAAAAAGTCCAGGATCAGATTTTGCATCTTTGGTAATGACCTTGCTGTAAGGCTGTATATCTCCTTTTTTTGGTTTTGGTTTAGATTGTGCTGCAGCTGCTTTTTTTTGAGCTTCGGCTTCTTTTGCCTTTTTTGTTGTTGTGCATGAAGAGACAATTAATGTCAATGCCAACATCAAAACTTTTAGTGTAGAACGTGTCAATGTATTGTGTTTTTGAATTAGTCGCGTGAAAATAAGGAATAGTTTTAAATCCGCTTAAATCTTAACATTAAAACTGAATATTTTAACGAGTTTGGAGTTATACAAAAAAAATGCCGTTCAAAAACGGCATGTAATATTAAATCTTGTTGGTTTTTTATTCTAGTGAATCAATATATTCCTGTATTAATGCAAACCCCTCAGTATGATGAAGTGTTGTGCCTATAAACGGCATACTGAAACCTTCAACATATTCTTGTGTACGAAAAATAATTGAAGCCCGATTCTCAAAAATTTTAGAGTCCTCAAATGAGGTTTCAAATTGCAATCTTAATGTAGATTGAATTTCACACATGCCTCCATCGGAATGACAATGGGCACAATTAACATCAAAATATGCTCTAGTGCGTTGATCTAATGTCAATGAAGTGTCCTCCCAATCAGGGAGAGCACCAATACTCGAAGGACTAGGTGCATTTACTAGTGCACCATTGTCGATAAATCTTTGTAGTTGATTCATACCACCAACGTCAAAGTTCATTGTTCTCAACCTTGGACCAATAATTGTTGTTTCACCGGCAGTTGAGTGACAGGTAATACAAGCACTTTGGTTGGGAACTACATAATCGGTAGACATATTTTCACCTTGTTCATTGATCCATGAAACAGGAACAACATGCGTTTGGTCATCAAGAACGGCATCGGTTTGATCGTCATTCCATAAATAATTACCAATGGTCCACATATTATTTTCACGTATTAATATTCGAGTCTCAATAATTTTTCGCCCTTGAGAAAGGTCTAATTCATTATTGTTGTAATAAAACGTTTTTGATATAAGTGTGCCATTTGGAAAATCAGGAAATCCGTCCCCATTAAAGTTCATGGCCTCACCCTGAGGCAAAGCTATAAATCGTAATTTATGGGCATAGTCTGAAAATAGTGGCGTGACCAATTGGTATTCAAAAGCATTTGGGTTTGGTATCAAATCGGCCAAATCGCCATCAAACAATTTTAGATCGGATAGATTAGGCAACAATTGGGCAATTACGGGCTCTGCATTAGTGGTAAAACTAAAGGCTGCAGAAAAAGAACTTTCATTTGTAGCGCTGCAAACCGCTTTAACATAAATATCATAGGTTGTATTTTCATTTAAACCAGCAATATTTATGCTATTGGTTGTTGATGTAGTCATCGTTCCATTACCTTGCACAAATCCCGATAAACCATACTCAACATCATAGGAAATAGCATTGGCATTATCTTGCCAGGTGATTGTGGCTGAATTATCTGAAATGGAAGATACATTTAAAGAAGATGGTGTGGTACATTGTATCACAACAGTATCGTCATCATTTTCGCAAGACCACAAAAAGCTCGTCAAACAGATAAGGAGCAATAAACGTTTCATAGCAAGTTATTTTTATTATAACGCGGGTGAAATTAAGTAATTTACACTTAAGTTGTTCAAAATTATCGATGTATAACCCAATTTCATCTTTAAACTTGGTAATTGTTAGTGATATTTTTTTTTATCTTGTATTAAATTGAAATATGTCTAGTTGGTTACAAATTGTGCTTTTAGTACTTGGGGCTTATATTTTTATAAGCCTACTTCTGTACTATTTACAGGATTATCTTCTTTTTAAACCTGAAAAACTTCCAAAAGATTTTCAATTCTATTACGAAAATCAAGAAACAGAAGAATTCAATATGCAAACACGCGATGGGGCAGAATTGAATGGTGTTTTGTTTAAATCTAAAGAAAATCCAAGAGGTGTAGTGTTATATCTTAAAGGCAATTCAAAAAGTATTAAGGGCTGGGGAAAGTTTGCTGTTGATTTTACCCGTCATAATTTCAATGTCTTTATGGTAGATTATCGTGGGTTCGGTAAAAGTACTGGAAGACGATCACAAAAGGCTATTAAGCGAGATTTACAAGAAGTTTATAATAAGCTAAAAGAGATCGTTGCCGAAAAATACATCATTTTATATGGACGCTCATTGGGGTCTGGATTTGCTGCTAAGCTAGCTTCAATGAACAATCCAAGAATGTTAATTATGGATGCGCCCTACTACAGTATGACCAAGGTAACTGGTAGGTATATGCCTTTTATGCCTTTGTCATTATTGCTTAAATATCCTTTGCCAACGTACAAATGGCTTAAGTATGTTCAATGCCCAATACACATCATACATGGAACCCATGATAAATTAATACCCTACAAGACGAGTGTGAAGTTATCACAGGTCAATCCTAAATTAACAACGCTTCATACCGTAATTGGTGGTGGTCATAAAAACTTAAATAACTTTGAGGCCTATCATAAAATGTTATCCAAGATCATTAATTCCAAACCTGAGAAAATAGATCTTTCAACAACAAGTATAAATGTCGTCCATACCTCGAAACCTAATAAAGTCAAGGCTTAAAAATACCGTTTTAATAATTCTTGGCGTTTATGTTTTACTATTAACATCGCTTTTTATGTTTCAAGAATCCATGCTGTTCTTACCTACTACGCTACCTCAAGATCATACATATTCCTTTGAACACAGTTTTGAAGAACTTTTTTTAACCGCAGATGATGGGGCAGTACTCAACGGGATTCATTTTAAATTAGAAGAACCAAAAGGCGTTATCTTATATTTTCATGGTAATGCAGGTGATCTTCAGCGTTGGGGTACCATTACCAGCTATTTTGTTGAAAAGAATTACGATGTAGTTGTAATGGATTATCGGACCTATGGTAAAAGTACTGGTGATCGCAGCGAAGAAGCATTTTATAGTGATGGACAGTTGTTTTATAATTATACAACGCAGTATTACAAGGAGCACGATATTACAGTTTATGGGAGGTCTTTAGGCTCAGGCGTAGCCTCAAAAATTACTAAGGAAAACAACCCTAAACAGCTCATATTGGAGACGCCTTATTACAGTATTGCAGATGTCGCAAAACATCGATTTCCAATATTACCGGTCACTAAAATGTTAAAATACAAGTTTCCAAATAACGAACATTTAAAACAAGTGCAATGCCCAATTTATATTATTCATGGAACTGATGATCGCGTAGTACCTTACAAATCAGGGAAGAAGTTAGCTGATGAATTGATTGGAGAAACTGAATTATTTACTATACAGGGCGGCCATCATAATGATTTGATCAATTATGACGACTATCACAAAGCGATTCAAAGTATTCTAGAATAATAAAGGTATCACAAATTGAAACATCATTATTAGAATGCCCACTGAGATCAGATTCAGGACAACTCCCACCCGCGCCATTTGATGCACTTTAATATAACCGCTGGCAAAGACGATGGCATTTGGTGGCGTAGCCATAGGCAACATAAAAGCACAACTGCTGGCCATAGTCACCGGGATCAGTACATAAAGAATATTGACATCTAATCCAATGGCAATACCAGCAACAACTGGCGCTAGAACAGCGACCAAGGCAACATTGCTCATGAGTTCCGTCATAAAAAGCATTAACAATATCAGTAATGATACTGTAAATAGAATGCTAATATCAGCATTGGCAATGGCATTTGAAACCACATCAACAAGACCACTGGCGCTCATGCCTTTTGCAAGAGCAAGCCCTCCACCAAATAAAATGAGTATACCCCAAGGTAACCTTTCGGTATCCTGCCAGTTTAAAATAAATTCGTTTCTGGAAATATTAAAGGGTATTGAGAACAATGCCAGAGCAGCGATCATACTAATGATGGTATCAGAAAGGGCCAAACCAGGAATAAGGGCGTTGATCAATGTTCGGAAGATCCACAAGAATACTGCTACAGCAAATATGGTTAATACCCGTTTTTCTTTTTTACTGGTTGTTCCTAGCTTTTTGAGTTCATCGTCAATCACATTTGCCGAGGTGCCAAAAACAATTCCTGTGGATGGGAAAAACCATTTTACTAATACCATATAAATAATAGTTAATAAAATAGCGCTAAAAGGTAAACCTAGTAGCATCCATTTTAAAAAAGAGATTTGTATCGCATATTCATTCTCCAACATTCCAATAAGCACAGAATTTGGTGGTGTGCCAATTACGGTTGCGATACCACCAGCATTTGCCGAAAAGGCAATTCCCAACATGACACTTAACGCAAAATTTTTATCGGCTTTGGTAAGTCCATCTTCATCATTGACTAACAGATCGATCACTGACAAGGCGATGGGCAACATCACTACTGTACTTGCAGTATTACTTATCCACATACTTAAAAAAGCAGTTGCGATCATAAATCCAAGGACCACCTTATTGGGCGTGGTACCTGTAAATTTGATTATGGTAAGTGCAATGCGTTTATGCAAATTGACTTTCTCTAAGGCGAGTGCCAACACAAATCCACCAAAGAATAAAAAGATGATTGGGCTGCCATAATTGGCACCTACATCGGCAATAGGCAATACTTTTAATAAGGGGAATAGTATAAGAGGTAATAAAGCCGTAACCGAAATAGAAACCGTTTCGGTGATCCACCAGATCACCATCCACAATGCCACAGAAATAACATGATCACCTTGATGTGAAATAAGATCAAAAGGTAAAAATTGTATGATGCTAAATACCAGAGGTCCTAAAAGAAGACCTATTTTCTTTGATGTTGGCATAAGCACGAATATATAATTAATGCCTTGAATATAAAAGGAGGTAGGGCGATTTGAAGGCATTTCTATTTCTTAAAATAAGCCTAAAGATTTCATTAAACTTGTTAAATAGTTCTTAATGAGCGTAACGAATGTTTTTTTAAGTAGTCTATTAAGTATATCAAAAAAATCAAAAAACGAATAAATCAAAAAACTTAAAATCATGCGTCAATCAATTTTTATACTGTGTTTATTGTTAGGATTTAATGCAATAGCCAGTGAAACGAACAGAACAGAATTATTTCCAACCTATACAAGTTTGGATCTCGAACAAATTGCCTTAGAGGATGAACTATTTACAACTGAAGATACTCTTGAAGAAGAAACAATCACAATTGAATCTATAGAGGTTGTTGAAATAGAAGAAGAAGTTGAATTGGGTTTTGATACTGCACAGTATCTACCAAAAGGATTCAATGCCTTAAAAGGAAAAAACGATATCAATTGGGATGAAATCGAATTGGTAGAATTAGAAGAAGAAGTAGAATATGACTTCGATACCTCTAAACATGTACCTGAAAATTTCAATCCTTATAAAGGCATGCAATGTAACTCAAGTGTAGTTATGGCGATAAACCTTAATTAATTTGCTAGGAAGATTAAGTTAGTGTTGTAAAACCAGTAAGTTTAGTAGTTAGCTTGCTGGTTTTTTTGGTTTAATAACATCTTACTTTCTAAATAGGCCGCAATAATGCCTGTAAATAGTGACAAGATAATAACAAGAACTAGATATTTATTGTTTAAAGGAAGATTCGTTTTGAATAACCAATTTAGACCTATTACAGTGCCCAATGCACCTGCAAAACAATGACTCAGCAATTGCCAAAATGTAACTATTGGGAGTAAGTCTAAATGCTTTTCTTTTGATTTATAATAAATAAACAAACTTCCCATGGCCAACCCTTGAAAAACTAGAATCAAGGGCGTCAGTAATACAATCGAAATTAGTGCAAAACCCAATGACTTTAAAGTGATCATCACAAAGATATAGCTAGCTAGTTTTGGTATTGACCTTTGTTTAATACTTTCCCTAATAGGTTTAAAAAAAGGAGAATTTGCCAATTCATCATTCTTTTTTTTGAAAATTATCTTTCCCAATTTTGCAATGGAAGCGTTTCTTGTACAAAACAATTTACCTAAGTAAAGGTTGAAATAGAAAATGAAAAGATATCCAATAAAAATATATACAACGATCATTTATACTAATGACGTTAAATTATTAAAAAGGTTGAATAAAATTAGAACCTGAAA
This sequence comes from uncultured Flavobacteriaceae bacterium, assembly GCA_964479055.1. Taxonomy (GTDB): domain Bacteria; phylum Bacteroidota; class Bacteroidia; order Flavobacteriales; family Flavobacteriaceae; genus CAYZKX01. The sequence continues at coordinate 1,967 of CAYZKX010000067.1, read as the reverse complement.
TTATATCGTACTTTCAATAACACTTGTTGATTCTGTAAAACCCAGTTTTCAGTAATATCATTAAACGTGTTATGGTTAAATACAAAAATAACATCACCCAGTGGTGAAAATATCCATTGCACACGCATGTTTATGCCTAGATTTCTGGAAATATTGTCATACTGCACGTAGCTATTCAATTGCAAGTTTGAATTTACATTAAAACGTATTCGTGAGCCTACCAAGGTTTGGTCAAAATCACCCCATGGTAATCTGCCAATATTCTTTTCGCCAGTGAACTCAAAGCCTAGTAAGGACGTCGGATTCCAGTTCAATTGCAACTCAAGTTGATCTAATTTTCCTTCATAAAAGGTGCCAAACCACCAAGACAATTGCCCGTTGAATTTGCGTTTAGCAGCTAATTGGCCTTCCAATCTATAGCGCATAAAATGGTACTCACCTGCAGGAATAACAACACCATCCGAAATTTCAAAAGGTACTAATAGATTCTCACCGGCAGGTCTAATATTGAATTCAATACGGTCGCCACTTTCAAGTCGCCAATTAATAGGTGCTGTAAAAACACTGTAAGATTGCCAATTACCATCTAAACGTTTGATGTATGTCGCAAAAACCTGAAACCGCATTTGTCTCACCCAGGCCCATTCCGGACGTGGACCGTAGGTTCCTCCTGCACGCATGAACTGAACACCCTTTCGTGGTACAAAGCCATAAGAAGGGTCAAATTGTTCTCCAATTCTTGCGTAAGTGATCGCAACGTCCCATTTATCATTAGGGTAGTCTATTTTAAAGCCAAAAGCTGATCGGTCACCGGTAAGATCTTCACGATCAGTATATAAACCCCATATACCAACTAAAAAGTTCTTGTCTCCGTTAAATCGAGTTGTTTGATAGGTAAAATCACCACCTCCCATATAACTGCCATTGCGACCAATTGGGTCACCAACTGAAGCGATCATGCCGACTGAACTTTCTTTAAATACGTTTTGTTTTACACGCATAACACCCATTGTAGTAGAACCGTATTCCTCTTCACCAGTATTAAATGATTTGGTGTTGACGCCCATAGCAGCAAAAGCGGTTTTTCCTAATCGTCCGTTAAGCTTACCACCAACAGTTATTGGAACCTCAGTACCTCGAAACAAGCCTATTCGACGACTAAAAAACGGAATTACCGTGCTACTACCTGTGCCAAAACCAAACTCATAAATGTCTGATCCTTCTAGGAAAAATGTTCGCTTTTCAGGAAAGAACAATGGGAATCGCGTCAAATTGGTTTGTCGAGTATCGACTTCAGTCTCTGCAAAATCTGTATTCACAGTAAGGGTCGCTGTAACATTAGGGCTTAATCTTTGACTCGCATCCAAACTAGGTTCAAAATCAAATTTATGGTTTTCATCAGGACTACTTTTTGTGTATTCGGTAACCAAAGAAGGACGTACATTAAGTCCGAAACCATAGTTAAAATTTGGTAGGTCGGTAAGTAAACCAGCTCTACTGGTTTGGGTTAGCCATTGATCGCGTTGCACGTTGGCCCAACGCATGGTTTCCAGTAATCTTTGATTGCGTCTTTCTACATTAAAACCCCAGGTGCTTTGGTTCTTTTGGAAATTGATACTTTGAATGGGTAAAATGATCTCTGCCGACCAGCCATCGTCATTAATGGTAACCTGAGCATCCCAAATAGCATCCCAGTCCTCGTTCTCATCTTCTCCACGGTTTGAGACCAAAGCATCATAACGCGCCCCAAAGGCATTAACAGCAAGAATGTAACCCGATTGACCATCAAGGAAGGGATCGATAACGATTTTCACATGGTCTTCATTAGAAATGTCAGCATCTCTAAGTTTGGAAAACTTGACAATGGCATCGGGATTAGGATCTTTACAATCGATACCGAAAACAATTTCTTTGTCATTGGCAATGACACGAACAAGTGTAACCGACGAAGGGGTGCCTTTTTCTTC
>CAYZKX010000066.1:0-9957 GCA_964479055.1 uncultured Flavobacteriaceae bacterium | reverse complement strand
ATGTAATAGCTGAACAAAACCGCAGGTTTTGGGAAGATAGCTCAGCAACTGAACTTTTTAAAGAAACGGAACACTCTTTTATTACAGACTTTCTACCACATTGTACTTTTATTTTTGAAGAGCTTAAAAAAGAGTTATCTAATCAATCAGAAGAATTTAATACCATTGTTGAAATAGGAACAGGTAATGGCGAAGTTCTCAATTATTTAAGCAAAGAGTTTCCTGATGTAAATCGCTTAATCGGAATAGATCTTAGCCAAAACCAAATTGACCTCAATATTGAAAGGTTCAAGGATAATCAAAAGCTTGAGTTTGTGACTGCAGATGCCGTCCAATGGGTAACGAAATATGGACATAGTAATATAATTTACGTATCGTCTAGAGGTGTTTTGGAGTATTTTCTAGAAAAGCGTTTGCAGGAATTTCTCAACACAATTTATGAATTTGGCAATATTTTCTTTGTAGCCATTGAACCCAATGGGACTGATCATGATTTTGAAACACAACCGCATTCGCAGTTATATGGTTATGAGCCCTCTTTTAGTCATAACTATCCTCGACTTTTTAAAAAAGCTGGCTTTAATTTGTGGCATTTTTCACAAAAACCATGGCATAATGGTGGAAATATACAAACCTTTATTGGAGCTAAGTCTTAAATGGTTCAAATACACCATTAGATGATTTTTACTCATCTGCCCTATTTTCAAGTTATTCTAGTCCATTTTTATCTGAAATATGTGTATTACACCTATTTTTTTTTAAGTAGCTGAAATTAACTTTAACTTTGAAATGTTCTTTAAGCTCCTAACAAATCCCTCTGGTTTAGAAGATTTAAATACATTTTGACTTGACTTGGAATCGGTCTTTAATTTTGGTAATGAACTTTGTTTCATTACTAAATTAGTATATTTAATCTCAACTAATTAGAGATATGAATAAACCAAATCTTACATATCTACTTTTTGAGCAGGCTGCTATACAATACCCTGATAGCCAATGTATCATTTCAGAAGATGCAAGCCTTACCTATTCCGAAGTCAAGAATAAAGTTTCTGAAATTAGCCAGGCTATCCTGAAGCATGCCAGTAATGATAACATAATTGGCATATCTGCTCTACGAGGGATCGACCAAGTTATTAATGTCTTAGCCATCCTTCAAACTGGAAAAGCATATCTCCCTATTGATTTTAATTATCCGAAAAATAGAATTGAAAAAATAATAAACAATTCCAAACTCAACTTTTGTTTAACCAGTGCATCTGAATCTAATAAAGCTAAAGAACACGGCCTGTTAACCATTTTTGAAAACACTACTCCAAAAAGCTTACAAGAACAACCAGAAATGGCACAAAACAGTGCTTATATTCTTTATACCTCAGGTTCAACAGGTGAACCCAAAGGTGTATGCATGGGTCAAAATGCAGCTGTAAATCTTATTCATTGGCAAAATAAAAATTCTAACGCAACACATGGCAATAGAACTTTACAGTTTGCGCCTCTAAGTTTTGATGTGTCTTTTCAAGAGATCATGTCTACCCTTAGCACTGGCGGAACTCTGGTTTTGATTAATGAAAATTTGAGATTGGATGTGGCTGCACTTTTAAAGTTAATAGATAAGCATGCAGTTAACCGTTTATTTCTTCCGTTTGTTGCTTTGCAAGCGCTGGCAGAAGCGGGAATAAGTTTGGATCTGTATCCAGAGAGTTTAAATGAGATCATGACAGCTGGTGAGCAGTTAAAAATTACTGATGAAGTAAGAACATTTTTTAAGCGTCTAAATAACTGTAAGCTTTACAACCAATACGGTCCTACAGAATGTCATGTTGTAACAGAATTGAAACTCGAAGGCGATCCTGATCAATGGCCAGCCTTACCTACTATTGGTAAAGCCATTGATAATGTTGTTATTCATGTTCTTGATAAAAAACAAGAGGAAGTAAAAGATGGTGAAATAGGTGAGTTATGTATTTCTGGTGATTGTTTAGCTAAAGGTTATTTAGGTAATGAGGAATTGACACAGGAAAAGTTCGTAACTATTCAAATAGATAATAAAAAAAATCAACGCGTATATCGAACGGGTGATATTGCACGTAAGCAACCAGATGGGAATATTGAATTCCTAGGACGCGAAGATGAGCAAGTCAAGATTAGGGGCCATAGAATTGAACTTGGAGAAGTTGAAATAGCACTTAATAAATTACCTGATATTAAACAGGCCATAGTAATAGCCAGTACACATTTATCTGAGCAGGCGCAATTAATTGCCTACTTGCAAGGTGATGAACCAGACGAATTGGTATCTTTCAAAGATAATGTAAGCAATGTTCTGCCAGACTATATGATACCAACCTACTATGTTTGGGTAAAGGATTTTCCTCGAACGTCTAGTGGTAAAGTCAATAAAAAGGATTTACCACCTCCACAGTATAGAAGGCCAAATACAGCTCCACTATACAAAAAACCGACTACTGATATTGAAAAGAATATTGCCAAAAACTGGTCGGAAATCTTGAGTAGTCTCAAAATAGGTCTTGACGATAACTTTTTTGAAATGGGCGGCACTTCCCTGCTAGCTCAAAAAACAGTTGCCACTTTGAGAATGCGCTATAATTATGATATCCCAATAATTAAATTATACCAACACCCAACCATCTCTGAACTCTCAAATTTTTTAGAACCAAAAAAAGAAACAACTTCAAAGAAAAGAAAAATAAAAAAGAAGACCAGTTCGTCATCAGCTATTGCTGTTATTGGTATGGCAGGACGATTTCCTGGTGCTAATTCTATTGAGGAACTTTGGGAAGTGTTAAGAAAAGGGCAAGAAACCATTACCTTTTTTAAACCAGAAGAATTGGATCCATCAATTCCTGAATCCCTACGCAATGATCCGCTCTATGTTCCCGCTAGAGGAATCGTTCCTATAGCTAAAGAATTTGATGCCTCTTTTTTCGGTCTCAATCCTAAAATTGCCGAGGCAATGGATCCGCAACAACGTATATTCTTAGAAATTGCCTATGAAGTACTGGAAAAATCAGGTCATCTACCTACACATTTTGACGGAACAGTAGGAGTCTATGCGGGAACTGGAATGAATACCTATTATAAAAACAATATTCTTCCAAATAAGAATGTGATAAATAAAATAGGCAGTTTCGTTGCAGACACTGTTAACGAAAAAGACTATATCGCTTCTAGAACAGCATATCAATTTAATTTAAAGGGACCTGCTGTTAGTGTACATTCAGCATGTTCAACCTCATTACTGGCAATTGCAGAGGCAGTTGAAGCTATCAGAAACGGTCGTTGTGATGTGGCTATAGCTGGCGGATCAAGTGTCACGGCTCCTATGAACAGTGGGCATCTCTATCAGGAAGGCTCCATGTTGAGTCCGGATGGACGATGTCGTTCATTTGATGAAAATGGCAAGGGTACGATTTTTAGCGATGGCGCTGGAGTGGTTCTACTAAAAAATTTAGAAGAAGCCGAACGTAATGGTGATATCATTTATGGTGTAATTAAAGGAATAGGTGTTAATAATGATGGTGGCAATAAAGGCAGCTTTACTGCACCTAGTGCTGAAGGTCAGGCTGGAGCCATATCAAAAGCACTAAAAGATGCTGATATTAATCCTTCTCAGATTAGTTATGTTGAGACCCATGGAACAGCCACACCAGTTGGTGACCCTATTGAAATAGAAGGTCTTAAACTGGCGTTTGGCCCTCAAACTAAAAGTGGTTATTGTGCTATTGGCTCCATTAAAAGTAATATGGGACATCTTACTGGTGCTGCCGGTGTTGCTGGAGTCATCAAAACCATCTTAGCCCTAAAGAACAAAGAAATTCCACCTTCTTTAGGGTATGAAAAAGCAAACCCCTCAATTGATTTTGAGAACAGCCCGTTTTTTGTCAATAATAAATTAAATGAATGGAACTCTGTTGATTCCCGAAAAGCAGGAATTAGCTCATTTGGTGTAGGTGGTACAAACGTGCACATAGTAGTAGAAGAATATGTTGACACTAGAAATAAGACTAAATCAACAATTGAAAAACCAATACAGCTATTAACGTGGTCAGCAAAATCAGAAACTAGCTTGAAGGGTTACCAAAATGCTCTCGCAAAATTTTTAAAAAGCCAATCAGATCTTAATTTGGCAGATGTTGCACATAGCTTGATTACCACAAGAGATTTTCACTTAAACCGTGCTTTTCTTGTTGCTAAATCTTCCAATATTGCTGATAAAAAACTTTTGGCTACTGAAAGTAATTCAATAAAAACTAATGCTGTTAAAGTTGTACCGAATGAACTGGCATTCCTATTCCCTGGACAGGGTTCGCAGTACCTGCAGATGGGTAAGGCTTTATACGAACATGAAACTGTATTTAAGACAGCAGTTGATGAATGTGCTGATATCTTGAAATCTGAATTTGGTTTAGATATTTTAAAACTGATTTACCCAAAGAACAATACTGCAGCAGCAGAAGATAAGCTAAAGAATACCAGATATACCCAACCGGCTTTATTTGTTATCGAGTATGCCTTGGCGCAATTATGGATGAGTTGGGGAATTAAACCAACACTTGTCTCAGGGCATAGTATTGGAGAATTTGTTGCTGCTCATCTGGCAGGAGTTTTTGAATTGAAAGATGCACTGCGCCTTATTACCATTAGAGGAAAACTAGTAAGTGAATTACCTGGAGGCAGTATGTTATCTGTTAGAACTGTTATTGACGAGATAAAGAATTTAATTCCAGAGACTTTATCAATTGCCGCAATTAATTCTGATCGACTACTTGTGGTCTCTGGACCTGATGATGAAATTGAGAAATTTGCCAAAGTTTTAGACAAAAAAGATATAGCCAACAGGTTATTATTGACGAGCCATGCTTTTCATTCAGGCATGATGGACCCTGTATTAGATACCTTTGCAAGTGAAGTTAAAAAGATGAACTTAAGCATCCCTAAATTGCCATTGGTTTCGACAGTTACAGGAGATTGGTTAAAAGATGCTGAGGCTACAGACCCTAAGTATTGGGTGAATCATTTAAGAGCAACGGTTAATTTTTCAGGTGCCCTTGAAACAATTTTGGGATTAGAAGATACTGTTCTATTAGAAGTTGGTCCCGGACGTGCTTTAACCACACTTTCAATGCAAAAGAAAGGACTAAAATCCTTGGCTTCGATCTCATGTTTAACCTTCCCTAAAGACGATGAATCTGCATATCATACTGTTCTTGCAGCATTAGGAGAGCTTTGGATTAATGGTATAGAGCCAGATTGGAATTCATTTTACCATGAACAAAAAAGAAAAAAAGTTGTGCTACCTTCATATGTGTTTGATCGCAAACCTTGCTGGGTTGATCCACCTTTTTTGGAGTTGCAACAAGATAATAACATAACAATATTAAATGAGCCAGGTGTAGCACCTGTCATTCCTGAATCTAAAAATAATACGACAGTTATGAAAAAGCCTTTAATTCTCAAAAAAATAGCAGAAATAGTAGATGATAATTCTGGTATTGAAATAGAAGAAAGAGAATTTAATCTGAGCTTCCTGGAACTTGGGTTAGATTCGTTGGTTCTAACACAGATGGCTATTAATTTAAAGAATGAATTTAATACACCTATTACCTTTAGACAGCTAAATGGTGAATTTGGATCTCCAAATTTATTAGCTGCACATCTTGACAAAGTATTACCGGATGATGCATTTGGTCCAGTTTCAACAGCGAGTCAAATAAGCGCAATTAAGAGTAATGTTTCACCTTCTAATCAATCTCAAATTAATGCAGTATCTGATTTAAACCAAATAGTCCAACAATTACAAATTTTAGGGCAACAGGTTCAGCAACTTCAATCGGGTTCTTTAAATGAACAATCAAACCAATCAAATTCTAATATACAAATAGGGAATGACAAAGACCAATCGGTAAATATTTTGACAGAAGCTGAAAAAAAAGAACATCAAAAACCATTTGGAGCATCTCCTAAAATAGAAAAGCAGGTTTCTAGCCTTTCGGAAGAACAGCAGAAATTCTTAAATGATCTGATAAAGAGTTATAATAAAAAAACGGCAAGAAGTAAAGCATATACTCAAAAGCATAGAGATCATATGTCAGATCCAAGAGTGGTAACAGGATTTAAACCAGAAACTAAAGAACTGGTATACCCTCTTGTTGTAGATAAATCATCAGGAAGTCGCATATGGGACATAGATGGCAATGAGTATCTTGATGTACTGAATAGTTTTGGTGCTTGTCTTTTCGGACATCAGCCAGATTTCATTAAAGAAGCAATCCATGAACAAGTAGAAAAAGGATTTGAAGTTGGACCTCAGCATCCATTAGCCGGTGAAGTTTGTGAATTGCTTTGTGAATTTACAAATCAAGAGCGTGCTGCTTTATGTAATACAGGATCAGAAGCTGTTTTAGGCGCAATGCGCATAGCTAGAACTGTTACTGGCCGATCACTTATAGTGGCATTCTCGCGCTCTTACCATGGAATTAATGATGAAGTAATTGTAAGAGGATCTAAAAAATTAAAATCATTCCCAGCTGCATCCGGAATTTTACCTGAAGCAGTAAAGAATATGCTCATATTAGATTATGGAACTGACGAAAGTTTGTCCATAATCAAAGAGCGGGCCCATGAAATAGCCGCTGTTCTTGTAGAACCTGTACAAAGTCGTAGGCCAGATTGGAGACCAATAGAATTTCTAAAAGAAGTAAGAAAAATAACAACTGAATCAGAATCTGTTTTAATCTTTGATGAAATCATAACAGGATTTAGAATGCATCCGGGAGGAACCCAAGCCCTATTTGGTGTAAAAGCTGATTTAGGTACTTATGGTAAGGTTATTGGGGGTGGAATTTCGATAGGAGCCATAGTAGGTAATAAACGCTGTATGGATGCTCTTGATGGAGGCACTTGGAGCTATGGTGACAATTCTATACCTGAAGCAGGAGTCACTTATTTCGCTGGCACATTTGTACGTCATCCTTTAGCATTAGCAACGTGTAAAGCATCACTTTTATACATGAAAGAAAAGGGTGAATCACTGCAAGATGAATTAGCGTTTAAAACTGAGCGATTTGCTACTGAATTAAATAACTATATAAAATCGAACAATCTTCCAATGGAGGTGGTTTATTATAGATCACTTTGGAAACTCGTGACGTTAAAAGATATACCATACTCAGAATTGTTCTTTGTTTTGATGAGAGAACGTGGTATTCATATATGGGATGGTTTTCCATGTTATCTTACAGAAGCATATACCGAAGATGATGTTACTCACTTGATTAAAACATCGATTGAATGTATACAAGAATTAGTCAAAGTTGGTATTATTAAATCAGACGCAAGTTTCAAACCTAAAGTAAATGGTCATAGTACAACATTTACAGAAGAGCTAAACCAACCTCCTTTACCTGGTGCCCGTTTAGGGCAGGACGAACAAGGTAACCCTGCTTGGTTTATCGCCGACAAGGATAATGTTGGTAAATTTGTACAAATAGAATTAGGTTCTAAATTTTAACAGGTGTTTTAGTTGTGAGTCATCCATCCAAAGCTATGAAACAGCCATCAACTTCTAGGAAAACTATAGTATCATACGATCCATTTCAAGGGCCCGTAATTGAAAAGGTGGTTCCTATAACTCAATCTCAGGCTGAAATTTGGATTTCTTGTGCCCTTGGTGGAGATAATGCTAGTAGAGCTTATAATGAGTCAATTACCTTAATTCTAGAAGGTGAATTAAAGTATGATGCTCTAGATTCGGCCATTCAACAACTATCAATCCGTCATGAAGCCATACGATCCATATTCAGTCCAAATGGTGAATACATGTGTGTTCTAAAATACGAGAAGTTTCAAGTAGATCAGCTCGATATTACACATTTATCTGAAAATAAAAAAAAGCAATCCCTTTCTGAATATATTAAATCAGAATCCAATTACGTCTTTGATTTAATCAATGGGCCTTTGTTGAAAATAGGACTAATCAAAACAGCAGTTCTTGAGCATCACCTTGTTATTACAGGTCATCATATTTTATGTGATGGATGGTCTTTGGGAACAATTTTATATGAACTAGGGATACTGTACTCGGCCATTGTCACCAATACAACACCCTCCCTTCCTGATGCTGATAGTTTTAGTATTTATGCAGATGAACTCCAACTTTATGAAAATAATCAGGAGTATACTGATACCATAAAATATTGGATGGATCAATTTAACCACCCAATTCCTCAATTAAATTTACCAATCGATTTCCCTAGACCGGAAATAAGATCGTATAAAAGTGAACGTCTTGATATTGCTATAGACCGAGAATTAATCACAGATTTCAAAGAAGTTGGTATCAAATGTGGTTGTAGTTTTGTAACTACTTTAATAGCTGCTTTTGAAATTCTGCTTTACGCTAAAACGGGTCAGGACGATATAGTTGTTGGACTTCCTGCAGCTGGACAAGCTGCTACTGGACGAAATCACTTAATAGGTCATTGTGTCAACCTGCTTCCGCTGCGAAGTAAAATTACTGATAATCAATCCTTTGTTGACTATTTAAAAGAACGTAAATTGTCAATTTTAGATGCTTATGACCATCAACAATTGAGTTTTGGTAAGCTATTACAAGAATTACATATTCAAAGAGATCCGTCTCGTGTTCCATTAGTTCCAGTAGTGTTTAACCTTGATACTGGAATGGATAGTAACGTCCATTTTTCAGACTTGAAATTTACGTTAAAAAGTAACCCTAGAGCTTTTGGAACCTTTGAACTTGTCTTAAATATTTCTGAAGAAAGAGATGGTTTAATTTTTGAATGGAACTATAATACCTCACTTTTAAAGTCGAGGACTATAAAACAAATGATGAGTTCATTTGAAGAAATACTGCGGAATATTATTGCAAATCCTAACAATGAGATTGGCAGTATTATAAAATTTAATAATTCAGCCATATTAGAATTAGATAAATCCGATACATCTTCGCTTATCTCAGAAGTTAAGGCAGCTAATTCATTCAATAATAACAGTATTAAGGATTACTCCAAAAGTGAAAATTTAGTAGATTTAATTCTATCACAAGTAAAAAAGACACCTAACAATACCGCCTTAGTTTTTGAGTCAAAAAATATTTCATATCAGGAATTAGATATCTTATCCAATCAATTTGCCAATTACATTATACACACACATAAAGTAAAAGTCAATGATATTGTTAGCATAATGCTTGATCGTAGTGAATGGTTAATCATATCTATTATAGGCATATTAAAATCAGGGGCAGCTTATGTACCAATAGACCCTCATTATCCAGAAAAGCGAAAAAAATATATAATTGAGGATAGTCAATCTAAAATTACGATTAATAGAGACATTATCACCGCTTTTATTAATGAATTGGATACGCTTTCAACAGAACTTAATGAAGCAATTGAAATTCTTCCAAATAGTCTTTGTTATATTATTTATACATCTGGAACCACAGGCAATCCTAAGGGTGTTATGATTGAACATAAATCGGTTGTGAATTTAATTGTCTCTCAAACAGAGTCCTTCAATATTGACAAAGAAGAACGCATATTGCAATTTTCCAATTATTGCTTCGATGCGTCGGTAGAGCAAATATTTTTAGCATTATTAAATGGTGCAGCACTATTTATGATCGATAAACGAGTTTTATTAAACGGTTTGCCACAGTTCATAGCTTCGCATAACATCACTCATTTACATGCTACTCCAAGTTATTTAGAAACCTTACCGGACCTTGCAAATATAAGTTCATTAAAAAGAATTGTTGCAGGAGGCGAACCATGTAGTATAACATTGGCTGAACGATTCGCTAAAGGTTGTGACTTTTACAATAAATATGGACCAACAGAAGCCACGGTGACTTCTACAATGTATAAATATAATAGTGTAATTACCAATACACCAATCCTCTCTATAGGC
>CAYZKX010000065.1:0-9991 GCA_964479055.1 uncultured Flavobacteriaceae bacterium | reverse complement strand
AACCAATACTAAATGGAATGTATTTCAGTTTTTGATATGCTTAAAATAGGAGTTGGACCATCCAGTTCACACACCTTAGGTCCTTGGCGCGCCGCCGAACGTTGGATCGCAGAATTGAAATCCAATAACTTATTCAATGATGTGGAATGGGTGAAAGTGGATTTGTATGGTTCCTTATCATTAACAGGTAAAGGTCATGCAACAGACCTGGCTGTAGTATTAGGTCTTACAGGTGCTGATCCTGAAACTTTTCCAATAGATGCCATAGAGGTGACCTTAAATGACATCAAAACCAATAGTGCAATAAACCTCAATTCGGAAATTAGCATTCCTTTTGACTTCGAGAATGACATTGTCTTCAATCGCAAGTTTTTACCGTATCATGCTAATGGATTGAGATTTACTGCTATGGTAAAAGGTAAAAAGACAAGCGCGACCTATTATTCTATTGGAGGTGGATTTGTGGTAAAAGAAGAACGTAAGAATGCCAAACGCAATATAAAAATCAAGCATACGTTTCCTTACCCAATTGACAAAGGGTCAGAATTACTTACCTACTGCAGAACGCTGAAAAAGTCCATATCAGAAGTGGTATTAGAAAATGAAAAAGCAATTCGTACAACTAAGGAGATAGACTCTGAATTAAAACGTATCTGGGATGTTATGCTAGAGTGCATGTACACTGGCTGCCATACAGAAGGCACATTGCCTGGTGGCCTTAATGTGAGGCGCCGTGCCTATGACATGCATCAAAATTTGAAAGGAAGCACCCCTTATTCAAATGGCTATGAATGGATCGAGGCTATAAGGAATACCGAAGTTAAATTTCGACAAATTATTAAATGGGTCAGCTGTTTTGCATTATCTGTGAATGAAGTAAATGCTTCGTTAGGGCGTGTTGTTACCGCACCTACCAACGGGAGTGCTGGTGTAATTCCGGCTGTATTGATGTATTATTTGGTGATAGAAAATCACGATGCCAATTTTGATGACATAAGGCAATTCTTGCTTGTAGCTGGAGAGATAGGAAGTATCTTCAAAAAAGGAGCAACAATTTCGGCAGCAATGGGAGGCTGTCAGGCAGAAATTGGAGTATCTTCAGCCATGGCGGCAGCTGGACTTTGTGAATTGCTTGGCGGTAGCCCTGAACAAGTTTTAATTGCTGCAGAAATTGCCATGGAACATCATTTAGGATTGACTTGTGATCCTATAGGAGGACTTGTTCAAGTACCTTGTATAGAGCGTAATGCGATGGGTGCCATCAAAGCTATTAATGCTTCTGAATTGGCTCTAGACACGGATCCAAACAATGCTAAGGTCCCTTTTGACGACGTTGTTAATACCATGTGGGAAACGGCCAAAGACATGAACACAAAATATAAAGAAACCTCTGAAGGCGGTCTGGCAGTTCGAGTCAACTTGTCTGATTGCTAAACATTCAATACAAAATAAATTAGGGATTTATGAACGGATCAAAAGTTTAAAGGTCCACCTTTATTTACTACATTTACACTCTACTAATTCCATTAAGCATGTCAATTGCAAAAAAACAATACAAGCGTGTGACAACCAAATCGTTGGTTGATATGAAAGGTCATAATGAAAAAATATCTATGCTTACGGCTTATGATTACACCATGGCCAAAATTGTGGATGGCGCGGGAATTGATGTCATTCTTGTAGGTGATTCTGCAAGTAATGTTATGGCTGGTCATGAAACAACACTTCCCATTACATTAGACCAAATGATCTATCATGCGTCCTCTGTTATAAGAGCCGTAGAGCGTGCTTTAGTTGTTGTGGATCTACCTTTTGGTACCTACCAAAGTGATCCTAAAGAAGCTTTGCGTTCTGCCATTCGTATTATGAAAGAAAGTGGCGCCCATGCCGTTAAGTTGGAAGGTGGTAAAGAAGTAAAAGAGTCCATAAAGCGTATTCTTAATGCAGGTATTCCAGTAATGGGACATTTAGGGCTAACGCCACAATCTATATATAAATTTGGAACATATACTGTAAGAGCAAAAGAAGAGCAAGAGGCCGAACAACTAAAGGAAGATGCTAAAATGCTGGAGAAACTGGGTTGCTTTGCAATTGTTCTTGAAAAAATTCCTGCTGACTTGGCAAAAGTAGTGGCCGAGAGTGTTAGCATTCCAATTATTGGCATTGGAGCCGGAAATGGTGTAGACGGACAAGTGCTGGTGTTACATGATATGATTGGCATGACACATGAATTCAATCCGAGGTTCTTGAGGCGATATATGACTCTTTATGAAGATATGACCAATGCGATCTCACAATACGTTAAAGATGTCAAGAATGTAGATTTTCCATCGGAATCAGAACAATATTAGTTTCGGTTTGTCAAAGATTCGTTCAAATAAAAACAATCTTCAAGTTCTGTATGAAGACAATCACCTCATCATAATTAATAAGCGTCCTGGCGATATCGTTCAAGGCGATAAAACGGGTGACGAGCCCTTAAGCGAGGTTGTAAAAAACTATATTAAAGAAAAGTATCAAAAACCGGGAAACGTCTATTTGGGTGTCACACATCGATTGGATAGACCAACTTCTGGAATTGTAATTTTTACTAAAACGTCTAAAGCACTTTCAAGGATGAATAAGATGTTTGCTGGCAAGAAAGTGCAAAAAACCTATTGGGCTATCGTTAAAAACCCACCACCAAAACAAACTGGCACTCTAATTCATTGGTTGAGAAAAAATCCAAAAAACAATAAGTCAACGGCGTTTAATTCTGAAACTGCTGATAGCAAAAAGGCTATATTGCATTATACTATTTTAAAATCTTTAGATAATTATTATCTGTTGGAAATTGAGTTAGAAACTGGTCGTCATCATCAAATAAGAAGTCAATTGGCTGTTATAGGATCGCCCATAAAAGGCGACTTGAAGTACGGTTTCAACAGAAGCAACATGGACGGGAGTATTCATTTACACGCACAAAAAATTGAATTTATTCATCCCGTAAAAAATAGTGATATTTGTATAACGGCATTACCTCCATCAGATGCTATCTGGGATGTTTGTGTTGAAAAATCAAAATAGCGTGTTGAATATTAGTCAAATTTTACTGGATCAACGAACGTACTTCAAGTCACAAAGTACAAAGGACGTCAGCGCTAGAATTGAAATCTTAAAGGCCTTTAGAGAAGAGATTATTAATCGAGAAAGTGATATTTATAAAGCACTAGAAGCAGATTTTAAAAAACCAAAGTTCGAATCTTATCTTAGTGAGGTCGGTTTATGTATTTTACAATTAGATCTTACCATTAAAAACTTACACAAGTGGTCACGACCAAAGCGGGTTAAAGCATCCTTATTGAACTTTCCATCAAGCGATTATATTTATCATCAGCCATACGGTGCAGTTTTAGTAATAGCGCCTTGGAATTATCCTTTTCTATTATCGATAGAGCCATTGATAATGGCCATTGCTGCGGGCAACACGGTAGTTTTAAAACCAAGTGAATTAACAGCTAATACTTCTCAAATTATTGAAGAAATCGTTAACAAGATATGTCCGGCGTCATTGGCAGCGGTTGTTCAAGGTGGTATTCCAGAAGCCACGGAATTACTCGAGCAGCACTGGGATTATATTTTCTTCACAGGCAGTACTAAAGTTGGTAAAATTATTGCTCGGGCTGCTGCGCAATTTATGACACCAGTTACTTTAGAACTTGGAGGAAAATCGCCATGTATTGTAGACGAGTCTGTCAATATAAAATTAGCTGCAAAACGTATAGTTTGGGGTAAATTTTTGAATGCAGGTCAGACTTGTATTGCGCCAGATTTTTTAATAGTGCATTCAAAAATCAAAGACCACTTTATTGAAGCTCTTAAATCAGAAATTTTAATATCGTATGGTGATAACCCAGAATTGTCAAATGACTTTGCTCGCATCATTAATTCAAATAATTTAAATCGATTAATTGATCTACTAAACAACGTCAAAGTGATTCATGGCGGTACTTTTAATCGAGATGATCACTATTTATCACCTACTTTAATTGATGAGCCTTCTCTAGAATCTGGAATCATGCAGGAGGAAATATTTGGTCCCATTTTACCCATTATCTCCTTTAATTCTGAAGAAGAGCTAGATCTCCACTTATCTAAATTGGACACCCCATTATCGCTTTATGTATTCTCGAATCGTAACAAATTTGCACAACGAATAATTAATAAATATAGTTTTGGTGCCGGAGTTATCAATGATGTGCTCATACATTTTGGTAACCACAGATTACCATTTGGTGGCATTGGGAGAAGTGGAATGGGTGCCTATCATGGTAAATTTGGATTTGATGCCTTTACACATCAGAAAGGCATCGTTAAAAAGGCCAATTGGCTTGACATCCCTTTTAGATATCGCCCTTATAAAGGTAAACTGAAGGGTTTGAAATGGATGTTTAAGTGGTTAAGTTAAACTGAATACTTTGTCCAACAAATTTTTGAGCTAAGACATTTATTGCATCTTCTGAAAGCTGTAACACTCGAGGATAACCTCCTGTAGTTTGACAATCACGCATTAAAATAATTAGGTTCCCTTTTGGTGTAAGTTGCACAGTTCCAGGCAATACCATAGATGTTATAATATCGTCTAATGAATTAGGCAACAATTCATTCAATTGATATGCCATTCGATTATTATTTTTCGAAATAGTAAATTCACCCTGTAACAATTGATTTTTTTGAGCTTCAGACAGCATTTCAAATTCTGGACCAGGAAATACTTGTAACTTTTGCCGAGTAAACAGACTGTCTTTAATTTTCAATCCGGCGTGTTTGTTGGCATAACCTTGTAACGCATCTGCTATTTGAATTTCATAACCACGTTCTAACTTGAACTGGCTGGTAATGCCTTTGTACATACTTCTGCTCTTCAAAACGGATTCACTTTGTATACCACCTAAAACTGATAAATATCCTCTAAAACCATAAAGCAATTTGGAAAATGATAAAATATCACCGTTTTTAACCTCAAAAACCCGGTCCATCGCCACTGGCAAGTCATTTAAATGTGGTGAGATACATGCACCTGTTAAGCATACGTAAGTGTTGCAGTTAAATTGAAGTTTTGGCCCTGTCATTGTCATTTCAAGAACTGCCGACTGTTCGGAGTTGGACAAGAGTCTATTTCCCAATTGAGCGGATTGCCTGTCCATAGCCCCAGATTCTGGTACACCATAGGCCTTGTACCCAATCCTGCCCAGGTCCTGAATACTAGTATATAAACCAGGATCTAATACCTTAATCATAAATCAAATTAAATTCTAATTCAAAGTTCCCAGCTTTAACTAAATTTTTGATCATTTTATGATCTTCTAGCGAGATTGGGTGAAAACTAACTTCGTCTCCAACTTGGGCAAAACAAGGTGGATCGTAGTTAGGGTCAAAAAATGACAATGGTGAATTTCCTATAATATGCCATCCTCCTGCACTATCACTAGGGTAAATACCCGTTTGACGGCCACCAATACCCACATCACCTTTATTTATTTTTAACCTCGGCGTATCACGTCGCGGAACATGAAGTTTAGGATCCAAACCACCCAAATACATAAATCCAGGTAAAAATCCTAAAGCATAAATCGTGTATTGACTTGAGGAATGTAGCTCAATTATATGTTGAACTGAAAGCTGAATTCGTTCAGATAATTCTACCAAATCAATACCGTACTGATCGTCATAACACACTGGAATTTTCCATCTTTTAAATTCTATATCAATTCCCTTTTTTCTGGTTGAATAAATGTCTTTAAGGTAAGAAATTTTATCATAGATATCTTCTATAGTCAAATTGTAATTAACTAATATTGAGTTATATGATGTGTTTATATAAACTAATTGTTTAATATTAATAGTGTTTAGTTGATTACGAAATAAAATCACATCATGAAGCACATCAACCCCTATTTTTTTTGGCCATTCTATTAAAATTGAACGGTCGCCAAATGGTTTGTATGTCAAAGTGAAATCTGTCATGATCATTGGATCTTAACCCCTGCTTCTTTAAGTGCATTTACAAGGTATTTCACTAAATCAATTGCTTTAGGATTGTCACCATGAATACAGTATGTTTCAGCCTCTATATCTCTAAAATCACCTGTAATGGTTTTTACTTGATTATGCCAAATCATTTGTTTTACATGTGCTACCAATTGATCACGATCAGTGATTAATGCTTTAGGATGTGTCCTTGATACCAAAGTAAGATCATTATTGTAATTGCGATCTGCAAAGGCCTCATATGTAATTGGAATATTTTCCGAAATGGCTAGTTCAGCGATAATCGAATTATAAGGTACGTATAGTTTTAGGGGTTGTTGAATGCCTTTTAAAGCCTCAATGATAACCTCGGCAGTTGCCTTATCTACAGCAGCCAGGTTATACAATGCACCATGAGGCTTGACATGATGCAATTGATAGTGTGCGTCACGGGCCACTTTTAATAGGGATTTGATTTGTGCTTTAATGCTGCTAAATAAAGCAGCACAAGAAATATCCATAGGTTTTCTTCCAAAATTTTTACGATCAGGAAAAGATGGATGAGCACCAATTTTAACGTTATTCTTCTTTGCCAATTGCACAACTTGAATCATTGAATTGACATCTCCAGCATGACCACCACACGCTATATTGCATGAAGAGATATAGGGCAACAACTCACTTTCGTTATTTATCCCTTCACCTACGTCGGCATTGATATCAATTGAATTTAAATACATTAAAATATATTGAGGTTAAACACTTTATTAAATGTAGCTAAGGATAAAATCATAAGGACCAACAAAATCAACAGACTCAGGATGTTCATTAATACTGAATTTTTATGTTTACCCAATACTGTGGATCTATTGGCCAACCAGATCAAAAAGATAGCAATTACAGGAAGTAAAGCCCCATTTGCAACTTGAGCAAACTTAATGATCTCAATGGGTTTTAGGTTTAACGAAGACAGGGCGACACCTAACAAAAGAATGATTATCCAAACAGCCCTAAAAGTCATCGATTTCATATTGGCCGACCATCCTAAACACCCACAACAAACGAAGGCCGCGGCTAAAGGTGCCGTTATAGCACTGGTAATACCTGCTGCGAACAAACCAAGCGCAAGAAAATAAGTTGAGAATTCGCCAAATAGAGGCTCAAGTCCTTTTGCAAGATCAGCTGCATTATTGATCTGATCAGATGGAAGTGCAGCAGCTGCAATTATAATACACATGCTTACCAATCCTCCTAAAAACACAGCTAGCACTGTATCAATTCTAGCATACCTTAGATCCTTTTTACTATGCCACTTTTCTTTAACCAATGAAGCATGCAAAAACAAATTATATGGCACTACGGTTGTCCCAATCAGTCCTATCACTATTAAAATGCTATCTTGAGGAAACTTAGGAATAAAAGCACCTTTTAACACACCTAGAACATCTGGTTTAGTCATAATTGCAGTGATCAAAAAGGCAATACTCATTAAAACTACCAATGCTATTAGAACACGTTCAAGGATATTGTAATTCCCTAAATACAAAACAACAAAAGCTACTATCCCTATTAACAAGCTATATAAATTCAAGTTAAACGTTCCAATCTCCATTTTAACCGTTCCAAATACAGCCTCTAATCCTAAAACTCCGCCTGAAATATTACCAGCTTCATATGCAGCATTACCGATAACAATAGCTGACAGGATCAAAATAATTGCACCCCATTTCAAAGTAGGATTACTCAATTCACTCTTAATAATTTCCGATAAGCCACGCTGAGATACTATTCCTAATCTGGCTGCCGTTTCTTGAAGTACTATTGTCGCAGCAACCGATAATAACATTGCCCAAAGTAAAGCGTAGCCAAATCCAGCACCAGCAAGTGTGCACAATGTAACTGTGCCGGGACCAATAAATGCAGCTGCAACTAATGGTCCAGGGCCAATGTTTTTAATCCAGGTTTTGATCATAGAATAACACGTAATTCAATCAGAAAATTAACTAATTAGTAGGCAATTCTAATTGTGATATATAGATAAAGTAAAATTTTTTATTAACAATGGTTATCTAAAACAATGGAAGAGCGCCTTAATTGTTAAATAATTAATACCTATAAATTATCAATTTAATCTATTGATGTACAGCATATTTTAAGAGTATTTTTTTATATTTGAGAAGCGCTATTAATCATACTTGACTCCTACCTACATATGTGGTTTATTTATTACTAACCACTAATCATAATTTTTATGAAGACTGAATTGTCAGCTACTAGCGTCATTAAATTACTTCTTTTACTTGGACTTATTGCATGGAGTTTTTTAATTGTAAGACCATTTATTATTTTCATTATTTGGGCGATTATTCTCGCTGTTGCTATTTATCCATTATTTACAAAATGGACCAACAAGTTTAAAAGCAAAAAAACAGCGACTACTATTTTCGCGTTAGGAATATCAATTATTTTATTTGTTCCTACCTATTACATTACCGCCGCAATAGTTGAAAGCACAAAATTAACTGTACAACAGATCAAAGATGAAAACCTTCAAATTCCACCACCGCAAGAAAGTGTCAAGGAGTGGCCATTGATTGGTGAAAATCTATACACCGAATGGGATAATTTATCTTCTAATGCCCGAGAATATGCAATTGAGCATAAAGACGTCATTCTTGAACAAGGTAAAAACCTATTTTCTGGAGTTACTGGTTTTATTGGAACTATGCTTGCCTTTATTGTATCCTTTTTAATTGCTGTTGCCTTTATGTATAATGCTGAAGGCGCCTATAATACAGGGAAGTCCTTTTTCCATAAGATCGTCGGAGATAATGCTGATGAGATCTTAAAGATGTCAGCAAGTACTATAAGAAGTGTTGTTAAGGGAATCCTGCTAGTAGCAATAATACAAGCTGTTTTAGGGCTTATTGGCTTCAAAATGATAGGTCTGCCTGCTGCAGGGATTTTTGCGTTTATCATATTGGTGACCGCAATTGTGCAAATTCCTGCAATTCTCACAATGATTCCAGCCATTATTATAGCATTCTCAATTGCAGATACCACACCAGCGGTGATATTCAGTATTTACAGTATAATTGTCGCACTTTCAGACAATGTATTAAAACCTATGTTGCTTGGTAAAGGACTAGAAACACCTATGATCCTAATACTTATGGGTGCTATCGGAGGGATGCTCTTGCATGGTATTATAGGATTATTTGTAGGGGCAGTTGTGATTGCCGTAGCGCATAGATTATACATGTATTGGGTGCAAACTCCTGAAGCAACTGCATAGTTAATGACAAACTTGACCAAAATATTGATTTCAGGCCTTTGTTGCCTAGGTATTTTATATTCAAATTGTCTGTATGCTCAAGATATTGAGCCAAGACGTTGGTCAAACTTGCCCCTTGGATTTAATTTTGTTGGTGCAGGTTATGGATTTACATCAGGTGATTTATTTATAGACCCACTTTTGGAAATAGAAGATGCATCATTTAATATTCACTCCTTAGGTGCCTCTTATGTAAAGCCTTTTAAATTGGGAAATAAATTGGCGAGAATTGATGTTCTTCTCCCCTTTAGTTTCGGAAATTGGGAAGGCCTTTTACGTGGTGAACCTGCAAGTGTTGATCGCACGGGTTTTAATGACCCTAGAGTGCGTTTTTCAATTAATTTATTAGGTGCACCCGCAGGTACGGCAGCAGAATTAAAAGCTTACTTGGAGGAGCATCCAGTGAACACCACCTTTGGAGTTTCTGTTGCGGTCACCTTACCTTTTGGACAATATTTTGAGGAGAAACTCATCAACCTTGGAAGTAACCGATTTACCATTAGACCACAAATTGGAATGGTTCATAATTGGAACCGTTGGTCATATGAATTGACGGGATCAGTGTTTATTTACACTGACAACAACAATTTCTTTAACGGACTTAGACGAGAACAAAAACCAATATACGCTCTGCAATCACATTTAATT